>JAMPIM010000020.1 GCA_023662705.1 Candidatus Gastranaerophilales bacterium
TGTTTAATTACAGCATCAAAAGCAGGTGCTCTGACTCTTGTATTAATATGCGTAATTTTTGGAATATCACAAGTTGCAGAAAATAATTTTGTAAGACCTTATATATTCGGAAAATTTCTTGATTTACATCCGCTAATCATTTATTTATTCTTGTTTATTACAGCACAGCATCTTGGTGTAGTAGGTGTAATCTTTGCTCCCGCAATTGCAGCAACAGTTTGTGTATTGATAGAAGAATTGTATATTAAAAATGTAAATTAGGTGGATGAAATGAATTGTAATCTTGTAATGGCATATCCCGCAATAGAAGAGTTTGCACTCTCATCTTTAGGGTATATGTGGCTTTGCAAGATTGCTTCAGAGATAGCCAATGTCGAAAGAGTTTCAACAGATGCAGCTTCTTTCAATATAAAAACAACTGATGCAGTAGCGTTTTCGCTTTCTTTTGACTTTGATTTTATGGGTGTGTTTGAGATATTAGAGAAAAACAATATCCCGTTTTTAGCCTCTGAACGTGATGATAATTTACCCCTGATTTTTGCAGGCGGCCCTGTTATAACTACTAATCCTGAGCCTTTAAAAAAGGTATTTGATTTTATGATAATAGGCGACGGCGAAGGGGTAAACACAGATGTAATCAAGGTTTTATCAAAAGGTTTAAATAAACAAGAAACTTTGTCTGAACTTGCAAAAATTGAAGGAGTCTACGTTCCGGGGGTAAATAATAAAGTCAGAAAAGTAACTGAAACTCTGAATAATGTCATTTATACAACGGAATTAAGCGAAAAGAGTTATTTCAAAGATACTTTTATTATAGAGGTTGCGCGCGGATGTATGAACAGATGTGCTTTTTGCACAGCTTCGTATATTAACCTGCCTTTCAGACATTATGAGTATGAAAAGATTATTGATGCAATTGAACTGGGGTTAAGCCAGACAAATAAAATTGCGCTATTAGGTGCTCAAATCAGTGCTCATCCGAAGTTTGATAATATTATGAAGTATTTGTGTGACAAAATGGATTCGGGTGTAAATATTGAGTTGGGGATTTCGTCTTTAAGGACGGATTCTGTAACTCCAGAGTTGGTGCAAACGCTTGTTAAAGGCGGACAAAAGACTTCTACAATAGCAATTGAGGCAGCAAGCGAGAGATTGCGCAGGTTTATTAATAAGAATTTAAAAGAGGAACAAATCTTAAATGCAGTAAAAGTTGCACGCGAAAACGGATTAAGAGGACTTAAGATTTATTCGATGATTGGGATTCCAACAGAAACTCAGGAAGATATTGAAGAGTTTTTGAGGCTTGCAAAAATTATAAAAACAGAAAATAAGGGATTTGAGATTACTTTTTCATTCTCTACTTTTGTACCTAAGCCTCAAACGCCTTTGCAATGGGCTAAAAGAGAAGATACAAAATCATTAGAAAAGAAACAAAAGTATCTGGAAAAAGAATTCGCAAAACTCGGAATCGGTTCAAAGTTCTCCAGTGCAAAATGGGATTACTGGCAAACGGTTCTTTCCCGCGGAGATGAGAATTTGACCCCGTTTTTGATAGAGATTTACAAACAAGGCGGAAAACTGGGCGCATATAAATCAATTTTAAAAAACAATTTAGAAAAAACTATTGAAGGATATGATTTAGAAGATGCTTTACCTTGGGATTTTATTGAAAATTACCCGCCTAAAAAGCTTTTAATAAACGAATATAACAGACTCCTAAAAAGAGCTATATAATTGAGTTTTAACCATATTACCCGATGTAAAATGTAAACATTTGTAACAAATTTCTCCAAAATATTAAAGTTTTCAAAAAAAATGCCGTAATCATTGGTATAGGAAACAAAAAGGAAAAAGGAGAACTCAATTATGGGTATGTCAGCATCACAAGCAAGGTTAATACAATTAGAAGCAAGACAAAGCAACCTTGAATATCAAGGTCAACAGATTAACCAAGAAAGAACAATCTTATCACAACAATGTACAGACTTGTACAACAGCTTGTTGACAATGACTGTACCAACTCCACCTTCTACACAAGATTATACAACTGTTAAATATGCAGGTGTTGATGGAGCATCAAGTTTCTCTTTAGGAAACATTGTTCCAACAGGTACTACATATACAGTAGAAATGAACTATAAGAAAACAGGTCACTTCTTAGAAGAAAAAGGAACTGCTGCTGTTACAAGCATTCCAGCTAAGATTGGTTTAACACCTGCTGACTTACCAAGTGTTCAATATGCAATTAAAGCACCTTCTACAAATACAATTGGTGAAAACAAAACCGTTGATGATGGTACTTATGTAATGCACGATATTGGAAAAACTCCTAGCGGCACAGAACAAAGCGAAGATGGATTCTATATCTTAAAAAATGGACAATTTGTAAAAGTTGAAAAAGACAGTGAAGATTTTAACAACAAAGATATCACTAAATATTCACTTGTAAAAGCTCAAAACTCAACTACTGGCGAAGGTGACGCTGTAACAAAAACACCTGTAAACTATAATCCTACAAAAGATTATTCTATGGGTACAACTGAACAACCAACTGCTAAACCTCAAGGTGGTTCTACAAAACAAGCAATTATTAATGGTGATTACTTTGGTTTAAAAAGCGGCTCTAATACTCCAGAAAGAATTTCTGAAGGAACTTTCGATGACTACTTTGAAGAAGTAGAAGCTGGCAGCGGAATCTATAGAGCAAAAACTGGTGTAACAATTAATAATGCTACTACAGAAACAACAGATAATAGCTACGATAACCCAGATGCAAAAGCTAGCAACGCAGGCTATTATGTTGAAGGTCAGCTATGCTACTCATTATCAGAAGCTCAAAATGCTGGTCGTTTAGGCTCAAGCGAAACTTACAAAAACTATATTGAAGCTATTAAAGATGCTTATCCAGAATATGCAGAGAAAAGCAACACAGAAATAGAAGCTGATTTTAAAGTTTATTTCACAAAAAATGATAGCGGATTACAAGTTCCTCACTTTGTAATGACTTCTGACTTAACATCAGGTCAAACAGATGTATCTGGTAGCAAATATGTTACAACAAGTGATTATGTTGCAAACGGAAGCTACACTTCAACTGTTAAACAAAATGACTGTACATTAACATTTGATTCATCAGGAAGAATTACTGCTATCGGTGTTCCTAGATACAACGAAGCTGGTGAAATTCTTGGTTACAAACAAATTTCTCTTGAAGCATCAACAGTAACAGACGAAGCAGCTTACAAAGACGCTTATGCTAAATACGAATACTCTATGTATGAATATGACAAAAAGCAACAAGAAATCAATGCTAAGACTGAAATCATTCAACAGGAAGACAGAAACCTTGAATTGAAACTTCAAAGACTTGATAACGAAAGACAACAGATTACAACAGAAATCGAAGCAGTTCAAAAAGTTATCGACGACAACATTGAATCTTCATACAAAACATTCTCAGGCTAGAAGAAAACTCCCCTGTTAAGGGATACACATAGTCGAATGACAACAATCGAGAGCCCCGAAGAGGGGCTCTTGTTTTGTGTTATAATTCAATTATGAAAACAGAACTTCTATCACCTGCAAAAGACAAAGAAACAGCCATCGCAGCAATCGATTGCGGTGCGGATGCAGTTTATATCGGAGCTCCCGCATTTGGGGCACGCAAAAATGCTGCAAACTCTCTTGAAGATATTAAAGAAGTAGTTGATTATGCTCACAAGTTCTGGGCAAAAGTTTTCATAACAATGAACACAATATTATCCGATAACGAATTGGATGATGCGGTTAAACTGGCACATAAACTTCAAGCTATCGGAATAGATGCACTTATTATTCAAGATTTGGGATTATTAGAACAATTAATGGAACAGGGATTTACTTTACCCCTGCACATGAGCACACAATGCGACAATTATTTACCCCAAAAAGTTAAATTCTTTAATGAGATAGGTGTTTCAAGAGTTGTTCTTGCACGCGAACTATCTTTAGAACAAATTCAGCAAATCCACTCCGAGAACCCTAATCTTGAACTGGAAGCATTCGTCCATGGCGCACTTTGTGTTTCTATGAGCGGACAATGTTATTTAAGCCAGCACATAGGCGGACGTTCCGCTAACAGAGGCGAATGCGCGCAGCCTTGCAGAAAACTTTATTCGGTTGAAACAACTGACGGTAAAGTTTTAAAAAAAGATATCCACGCCCTATGTCTAAAGGATTTCAATGCTTCAAATCTTGTTCTTAAAATGGCAGAAGCAGGTGTTTACTCGTTCAAAATTGAAGGCAGACTTAAAGATACAAGTTATGTAAAAAACATTACCGCATACTACAGACAAACACTCGGCAAAGGGATTTCATCAGGAAGGAGCATTTACCCCTTCAATCCAAATCCTGAAAAGAGTTTCAATAGAGGGTTTACAGAATATTTCTTAAAGGGACGTACAGATTGTTTCAACTTCGAGTCTCCAAAATCACGCGGTGAATACATTGGCAAGATAACAGAAGTCGGCAAAAATTGGTTAAAGATAAAAACCGATATGGAATTGCATCCGCAAGACGGAATTTATTGTGAGGGAGAAGGTTTTGCCATAAATAAAGTTGAAAACGGTAAAATTTATCCAAACAAACCGGTCAATATTAAAATGGGAAGCTCAATCTACAGAAACTTTGATTCTGAGTTTGAAAAAGAAGTCTTAAAGGATGTTAAACGCCAAATAGGGATAAATATTGAAATAACAGATACTATTACATTAACGGATGAAGACGGAATTACTCTTAGCATAGCTCTTCCGCAAGGAGAAAAAGCAAACAATCCAGAGAAGATAAAAGAAACTTTCATTAAACAGTTTAATAAAACAGGCGAAGGCGATTTTTATATCACAGATATAAAAATCGCATCAGAATTACCATTCATGCCTGTAAGCGCTATTAACAAACTTCGACGCGAACTCTTTGAAGAACTTATGGCTAAGAGAATTGAGGTTTATAACACTAAAATCAAAGAAACCCAAAAACCTCTAAAATACACCGAATACTTCATAAAAGAGGTGGATTACAGAGCCAATGTGCACAATCAATCTGCCAAAAAGTTTTATGAAAAATGCGGAGTCAAAGTAACAGAAATGTCATTTGAATCAAATCCGCCGCAAAGACAAGCTGCTCTAATGCGCTGTAAGCATTGTATCAAATACGCTTTAGGAATGTGTAAATCGCCGCAGAATTTAATCTTACGAGATACACACGGGAACATTTACCCGCTCAAATTTGATTGCAAGAACTGTGAAATGTCAGTTTTAAGCTAAGCTTTTTAGTTTAGAGTCGATTTCACCGATTGCAGTTTTTATCTGTTGTTCCTGAGTTTCATAACCAGTTTTTGCCTGAGCATATTGTTCAGCAGGGATAGTTGTTGTTAAGCCTTCTGAAGCTTCTCTGGTTGGATTGAAAGCATACATTCCGTTTAAAGGCATTGCACCTGAATTTGATGCTACCCCTTGGAGAGCCCATGCCGGTTCTGATACATATAAAGCACCATTACCTAACATCATTGCTTTACCAAACATACTTTTAGGCATTGTAAATCCGTAATATTTAGACTGTGCCCAGTTATAAGGAGAGCTGTACCAGTTATTTTCAAAACCGAATGCTTGCGCTTCTGCTTGATGAGAAGAAGATGAACTTTTTGCAAGCGCCTGCATTGAATCAAATCTTGCGGTTTTAAGAGCTGACATCTGAGCATCAATACCTTTTTGAGATTTTCTGATTGATTTAATAGCCGCAGACAATGCTTCTTTATCAGCACTTGTAAACTTTTGTCCGTGGATTTCGACTTCGCCTTTACCCCAAGGTCTCATTGCTTTTTTATAGCCTTTTAGCTGAGAAGTATATTCTTTATTAGCACTGTCAAAAGTTCTCCATCCTGCTTTTGTTGTAGGAAGATTTGCTTCCAATTGGCTGTATTGATTTACTAATCCATCATATTCCAATTCGATTAAAGCTTTATCTTTTGCAGATGTTGCAGCGTTATAACGAGCTTCGACATCAGCTATTTTTTGTTCTAATTGAGCAGTTAGTTGTTGTTTTTGAGTATTGAATGCATTTTTAGCAACACCTGCCTGACCCATTTTAACTGCTTGACGAGCACCGCTTAAACCATTTAATGCGTAACCTGCTTCTGCCCATTCGAAATTCTGAGAAGCTGCTTTCCAAGGGTTAACAAATACATTTTTAGCCCCTGCTGAAACAGAACTTGCAAAAGTACCTTCTGATGCTGATGCAACTCCGGCAGCCTTACTCATACCTCTTAAGCCTGCTGCAGATGATACACCGATAAATGCGCCTGCGCCGATATCCTGAGTACCTTGGTCAAATTCTTCCAGATTATTAGCTTTTGCAGTATCATAGACACCTTTACCTGCCATATAAGCACCGGTTCCAAGACCTGCATAAGCTAATGCTGTAGGCACTGCGGCAACTGCTGTACCGACACCTGTTGCAATAGCACCTCCGCCAAGAGCTGCGGCAGCGGCTGCACCTAAAGGAGCAGCAAATACGCATAGAGCACCAACTGCAACTGCAATACCAACATTACGGACACATTTTAGCGGATCCCATTTTCCTGTTTTAGGATCAATTCCCACAAATGACTTACAAACATTACCAATTCCTTTGAAAGCATTGGTAACCCCACGCATAATCTTAGCGCCTGTTGACATGTTTTCAAGCTTTTCTTCTTTTATTGTACCATCTTGTTGGATTGCACCTTTAACTTCAACAGAACCGTCTTCTTTAACTGTTCCGTTTAAAGCTGTTTTTTGTTCTTGTACTTGTGTTAAACCTTTTTGTAACTCTTGTCTTTGAGTTAATAAAGTTCTTTTTTCTTCATTTTTTTGAGCAATTTCTTTTTTTATTCTTGCTTCATATTCTGCTGCTGACTCTCTAGTTGAAGATGTTGAAGAAGAAGTTGTCCAAGCAGAAGTTCCCCAGCTTGGAGTAAACGAGTTAAAATTATTATTCCAGCCAAAACCATTGTTGAAATTAGTCATCATTGGCTGCGACCACATATTATTTGTGTAATTAAATCCCATATAAATCCTCGTTTTTTCCCTTTATAGATATATAAAGTATTTCTTCTTTTAAGAATTGCTTATTATGTAAAGATTTGTAAATGTTTTTATAAAGAATTTAGCATGCAAATCAAATTGGTTTGTGATAGAATCAATTGTGTGTGGAGTATTCTTTTTTATTGAAAGAACTTAAACATTAGCTGTTTTCGGAAATGTAAATAAATGTAAAGTGCATGCCTGAAAAATAGCAAAAAAAGTTTTTCCATAGACTTTTTATATATAAGGTTACCGGGTAGGGGTTCGTATGATAAAAGCAGTAAATTTGGCACAACAAAGTACAAGTTTCCAAGCAGAAAAGCCTGAAAAAAAGAAAAAGGGCAAAGAAGAAACACGTATTTTACCTAATACGGTTGGAACTCGTCTTAATCAAGGGTTTCAAAAGACTTCAAGTGCGTTTATTGATTATCCGGTAAAAGGATTAAAAGGGGATATTAACTCTGATTTTTACGAATTTCTTACTATGGGAATCGTTCCATATATTGCAGGCAGTGCAATGTTTATGTTTGTTTTCAACTGTGTAAACAAACACCTTGATGCTAACTCCCAAAAAGCAGCTTCCAAGTTCGGAAAGAAAATGGCACTTGGCGTTGTTATGTATGGTGTGTTAAAGAATTTATCAAAAAACCTTGTAACAAAACCTATTAAAGCAGCTACAGGCGTTGATACGGAAATGCCTTATCAAAACAAAGTTTATCCGCTCCCTAAGGAAGCAGGAGAAGCTGCTACAATTGAACCTCAATATCAACAAAGAAAAGTCTTCGACAGTAAAGAATTCTATCGTAAAGACTTATTAGACAGAGCTTATTTTGATAATGTAGCTAAAAAATTAGGACTTGGAGAGGACTTAAACGATTCTGTTTCCGAAACATCTCCTATTATTCAAAATATTATCGCAACATCAAACACAGCGAAGAGCCTTGCATCATACAGCTGGGCAGGAGTTGGTGTTGCTCTTGCAATGCAGAACAACTGGACTGATTTCTTTGATTCAATCTCTAACAGAAAACATTATGTTGCAAAAGCAGATGAAGGTTTCAGCTCTAAAATGAAAAACAAAATGAAAACCTTCGGCGAAAACACTTATGATGTATCAAAAACATTTGTAAAATCACTTGGGCGTTCTTGCAAATCATTATGGAACGGCAGCCCTGCCGACAAAGGATTTATGAAACATTCAGGTAAAGCGTTTGTCGGATTTGCAGCTGCTCTAACAACTTTATTAACTGCTAATACTATCATCCGAGCAAAAAACATGGCTCAAAGCACAAATAAAAATACAATAGACAAGACTAAAGAAAGTACGGTGATTTAGTTATGGAAATAAGACCAGTACAATTTAACATTAATACTAAATCAAATGAACACAAACATTACCTTGAAGCAGAAGGTGCTGTTGATACAACAGGACTTGTGAAACCGTTACCGGGTAAAGGTCATCTTATCCATGATGATGTAATTTCTGCGCCTGTTTATTTTGTAAAAGATATTGCTTATGATATGAAATCCCTCAAAAACGGGATTAAAGGAACAGCAAACGACCACCAATTAGGCAGACTTAATGATGTTGGACTACAGGTTGGCGGTGTTGGTATTGCTACTTATTTAGCTTCAAAAACAACAAACCCTAAAGCAAGAATTATGGAATATGCAGGTCTTGCAGCATTCTTAACCGCTATGAATGTTTATCCGAAGATTGCAATCAATGCACCTGCAAGAGTTATTCACGGCTATGATATCGGCAAATGGTATATTGATGATCAAGGTCGTAAAAAATCTGTAAATCAGGACAGCAACTATCGTCCTATGGATTTATACAGAAATGACGGAAAAGGTAAATCACTCGAGGAAATCGGTGATGATATGGGAATTTCTCGTGATATCAAGAACCGAAACGAAATAATCAATGAACAATCCAGAAAACTTTCAACACAAAGCAATACTTTGTGGATGCTTACAGCAGGTTTTGCAACACCTGTTATGACTGCATTAGCTTGTTATGGGTTAGAAAATTATGTTATTTCACCACAGCTTGAAAAAGCAAGAAATAACAAATACAACAAACTTATTTCAGAAACTCTTGAGAAAACAAAAGGTATGACTCTTGAAACTTCTGAAATTGCAGAAAATGATTTAAGCACAAAAATCAGCAAAATGCTTAGCAAATACAAAGGTCAGGAACTTCCAAAAGAAGAATTTGAAAGAATTATGGAAGCATTGACTGAAAATATGGGTGCTACAGCTTCAGAAGGTCTAAGAGCTGATGCTGCAAATATTATTAAAGATGCATTTGTTCTCAACGGAGAAGTTACGGAAAAAATGACTAAAGCAGGTAAAAAATTAATTCCTGCAAACAAAAAGAAAACTCTTGAATCATTTATGATTCCTTCAAGAGAAGAGATTCAGGAAGCTATTAAAAAAGTTGAAGCTAATGCTGATTTTACAAAAGGTTCAACTACAAGCACCGAAAACTTACACGAAATCAAAAAAGCATTGAGAAACTTGATTGATTCAAAAATGCAGGCTGCTCCAGAAAGAATTCCTCGTGAATATCTATCAGATTTAAGAGACAACATTGTTGACAGTATGCTTGAAACAATGAAATCTAATAAAACAAAAGTTGTAACAGAAGAAAATATTACAACATTTACTAATATTGCTAAAATTTTGGGCGAATTCAAAGAAAACCAAAGAGTCCTTGACAAATGCAGTTCGTTCAAGTTTGAATTTGCACCTGAAACAACATTGGCACGTTCTTATGGCAAGTTTGAAAAAGCTCTAATCAAAGAACTCGGAATCTCTATGCAAGAGATGAAGAAAATGAGAGAATCAGAAGAATACACAGTAGAACTTCTTAACCAAAAAATTACAGCATTATGCCAAGATGAAGCTCGCTACAGAAATTCTTTTGAAAAACTAAGCAAAATTATTTCAGAAATGGAAGTTAGCCTAAACGGCGCTAGTCAAGAAGGCTCACACATTTTAGATATGGTTAATGCTATTGAAAACAATTACAATAACACTGCAAAACGTCTTGCTAACGTAGGCGGATTTGATACAACAATTTCAAGACTTGTTAATCAGGATGTTGCTACTCTTGGAAATTCAATTACAACAAGACAAGAATTATTCGATTTTCTTGACGGTGTTGTTGAAGATAAGTTCAAAATGGGAATCGGCAAAAACCCTTCTCAAGAAGCTATTAACGAATATGCAAGATACAATGCTGACGGATTGGCTTCTGCTAAGCAGCAGGAAATTTCAAGAGCATTAGAAAGATATCAAGGTGTTAAAAACTCTTTCAACAGAGTATTGCATACATTCGAAGTATTCAAACGTACAATGGAACCAAGCGAATTCTTAAAAACTCTGGAAGGAATTAATGGTGAGCACAGACCTTTAAGCAGAACCGATGTAGAATATCTTCAAGGTATCATTAAAAAAGGCAGACAGGCTATGTTAACTGCAACATCAGCCGATCATAACCTTAAACTTGATTTAGTAAACAACCCTATGTACTATACAGATATTATGAACAGCATCTGGGCTCCTGAAAAAGCTCCAAAAGAAGCTTTCTGGTCTACTAAAGCAAAAGGTTACGTAACAGATATTGCAAGTGAAACAATGGGACGATATAATAATATTGAGAGCGGTAATGTTCTGGACAGATTCCAAACTTATATCACAAGATTCAGAAACATTGTTGCAAACAGCCCTATTGATTTCACAAAACCGTTCCACGGTACTAATGAACACATCAGAAACAGTTACACCCAAAACGAAAAAACAAGAATGGCATTCTTCAACCTTGTCGGACAATCTCCTGTAGATATGGCTCAAGGAGCAGCAAAAAGACAATATGGTACTAAAAAATGGTTCCAGATTGTTTCAGGTGTAACAGCAGGTGTATTTGCAACTACAATTTTGGCTCAGGCAGGATTCGGCAAACTTAGAAATCCGCATAACATTAAGAAGCAGGTGAACGATGAAACAAGTAAATAGTATTTTAGTAAATTCGACAACTCCTATCAGACCAATGTATGCGCCTGCAATGAAAGCTGCACCTAAAGCAGACAAGCACGAACAAAATGCACAGCTTTTAAGTAATTACCTTGAAGGAACAGCAGCTGCAAATGCTCCTATGGTTAAAAAAGTAGATAAAGCTGCACAAGTTCAGGCACCTGCTTATAAAAATAATTTAAGAACAATGATTCAAAACAACGAATCTGTTATGTTAGCAATCGTTCCAAGAACCTTCACTGCTGTTGATTTAAACGGTGATGAAAAAATTATGTTATCCGAAGGTGAAAAGCAAGGAACTTTCTTAAGTGCTATTGACAGATTAGATGAATTAAAAGAAGACGGATTCAACACAATTCATATTCTTCCAATTCATCCACCCGGAAAGAAAAAAGCAATGGGAACAGCAGGTTCAAATTACGCACCGCAAAAAATGGTAACCGATGACGGACATCTTGCTCTTGACCCTGTTTTAATCGACCCGAATGATTCAAGAACTCCTGATGAGCAGTTCAAGGCGTTTATTGATGAATGTCACAAACGTGATATCAAAGTAATGCTTGACCTTCCAAGCTGCGCTTCTGTTGATATGTTTGAAGCTGAACCTGAATTAATGGCTTTCGGCAGAAACGGTGAAGATAAAACTCCTCAAGGCTGGGCTGATATCAGAATGTTTGAGCCGTGGGATGACGAGACAAAAAGAACTCTTAATCCTAAATTATTAGAAATGCATAAACAATACGTAGATGCCTGTATTGATTTAGGTTTAGATGGTATAAGAGCGGACGTAGCAAGAGCGAAACCAACAGAATTCTGGGATATTCTTATTCCGTATTCACACGAAAAAGACCCTGAATTTGCTTGGTTAGGTGAAACTTACACTTATGAATGTGCTTCTCCTCAGGTAAATATGCCTTATGATAGACCAGAAGACTCTTTAAGAGCAGGTTTTGACGAATACTACGGACAATATCATATTTTCCACGAATGGAAAAATGCAACAGAGTTTAATGACTATGTAAAATTTAATTTAGATATGTCACAAAGATTACCGGCAGGAAAAACCTGTATCGGCTCATTTATGACTCACGATGACAAGTCTGCAATGACTCACGGCGGTCCAAATTACTGCAACATGACAACTGTTATCCAGTCTACAATTCCAATGTGTAATCCATACTTTGTAGACGGTTTCCAGACAGGTGATTATTATGACTATCAATATTCAGGCTCATATAGTGATGAAACCGTAACAGATAATCACAAAATGGATCATCACTCTTATCAATTGGATATCTTCAATCTTTCAAGAAAACCCGGCGGGGATTATCCTGATATGGAAAGAGTTTTAAGAGATACCCTTAAAATGAGAAATGAAAACAAAGACTTATTCGCTGATAGAAACAGCAGCTATATTGAGTTAGACAAAGTTGGTGATAAAAAAGACCAGATTATTGCTTTTGCAAGACACAACAACGGAAGAACTGCAATTGTTATTGCAAACAAAAATCCAAACAGAAGAATGACAGGTACTGTTGTTATTCCGGGATTAAATAGTAATCAAGAACTTAAAAATTTAGCTCCGACTTATGGTGATTCAAGCGAGTTTCAAACTGCAAAAGGTGAATTAAGAGTCGACCTTGCTCCTGCGGGCGCTTATGTATTTGAAATTGATACTCCTGATATCGAACAAGACAGAGCAGGTCACGTATTTAAGCAAAAAGTAAATGATTAATGTGCAAACATTAAATAAAGACGAAAAAGAGACCGGATAAAACCGGTCTCTTTTTTAATTCATAAATTCAATACAAAAACTAGCAGAAAATACTACCTGTTTTTTGTTCCGGTGTTAAATATGCAGCATTATCTGCATAAATAGAATTTTGCGCCTGAGGAGCTGCTGCCATAAACATACCACCGGCATTATCAAGTCTGTCTTTGTCATCTACTCTATGATTTTGTGAACCAATTGCACCGATTGCATCAAATCCTGCCATAGTTATTATGTCCTTTCTGTTCTCTTATATATCATTGATATATATATAAAGTAATATTGTAAACAGAAATTTCACTTTTTTAGAATTATTTTACAAAACTTTACAATTGGAGCTAAAAGCTAGTGAAGAAAAGAATTTGCTTTTTTAGATACACAAGCGTAATCTAAAACACAATCTTTTGGTATAAATCTTGAAATTTTCGCCTTGTCTTTAAACATCATGATATTAGGCAAATTTGGCTGTATCGGCAGCATTTTGTTATAATATTTTGTTTCATCTGCCGCAATATTAAGAGTTATGAAATTAGCTTTACTACCATACGCTTTTTTTAGAGCAATCATATTTTTATTAGCCGCAACCGCACCTTCTGACCATGGTGCATATAAAAGCACAACCATCGGTTTTTTACTGTTTAAACCTTGTTCAAAAGAAATACCTGAAGTTGGAGCAGCAATTGAAACATTAACTAAACCAAAAATAAGAAGAAACAATAATAATGCTTTTCTCATAAAACCTCCCTTAATACCTAAAAAGGGGGCGGTAAACCGCCCCTAAAAACTATTCCATACTCTTAGTAATCAAATCCATTTCTTCAATAGAAGCATAAACTGCGTGACAACCGCAATCTACATAAAGGATTTGACCTGTAGTACCTGATGACAAATCAGAAGCTAAGTATAAACCTGCTCTACCAACATCCTCAAGAGCAACGTTTCTGCCAAGAGGAGCTTTCGCTGTAGCAGCTTTAAGCATTTTACCGAATCCTGCAATACCACTTGAAGCAAGAGTCTTAACCGCACCAGCAGAAATACAGTTAACTCTGACACCTTTTTTACCAAGATCAGCTGCTAAGTATCTCATAGAAGCTTCAAGAGCTGCTTTAGCAACACCCATTACGTTGTAATTAGCAACAACGTATTCTGAACCAAGGTAAGTTAAAGCAAATACTGAAGCGCCTTCGTTCAAAATAGGTTCAGCATGTTTACAAATTGAAACTAAAGAGTATGAGCTTACGCCAAGAGCTGTATCCCAGCCTGCTTTAGAAGTATCAATAAATCTGCCCATCAAATCTTCACGTGTAGCAAATGCAACTGCGTGAACAACGAAATCCAATTTACCGTAGATTTTTTCACATTCAGCAAAAACAGCTGCAACTTCTTCTTCTTTAGTTACATCACAATTCATGATTAACTTAGCGTTCATACCTTCTGCAAGAGGGCGAACTCTTTTTTCCATAACATCACCTGCGTAAGTAAACGCAATATCAGCACCTTGTTCAAAAAGTTGTTGAGCAATAGCGTAAGCAATGCCATGAGTGTTAGAAACACCGAATATTATACCTTTTTTACCAGACATTAATCCCATAATTTAAACTCCTCTCTATGTCTTAACGGGTATATATTACCAAAAACATATCGAAATTGCAAATATTACACCTGCCCACGCGAATCCACTTAGAATAGAGTCAGCAGAGGACGACCTGTAGTCACACACCTCAGCTGGTAGTATTACGATTGTCGTCCGACCCTTGCCTACGTGCGTAGCACAAAAAAAACCACTCGGTGTGTGTCGAGTGGGTTTTGTTTTCTGCATCCTAATGGTCTTTTTTAGTGTTTATTATCTAGGAGTTTATATGATTTTTGGGGTTATATTTTACTATTTAGTGTTTCGGCTACACTTAAAGTGTGTATTTATATTATTGCGCATAAAAATTTGATGTCAATACTTTGCCTCAAATTCGATTTTACAAAAGTTTACATTTTGAAAACCCGCTCATACAAAGTCTTTTAGGTTGATTTATAACGAAACAAGGTCAAACAACGCATGAATAAAGGGTATTAATTGTACTTAATACCCTTTATCATAAAATATTTTGTTTTTAAGACTAATCTTCTAAAGATTGATAACCTGATTTATGTGATTTTAACAACACACCGCGTTTTGAAGATTGAACAAAATCAATCATTTTTTCGATATATTCGTTCATAGGAATTTCAGCCTTGATTTTTTCAATAGCTTGAGTCGTATTGTATTCTTCTGAAATCAACAATTTAAAAGCTTCGTTTGTAGCTGTTCTAACTTCCTGAGAAACACCGCGGCGTTTCATAGCAATTACATTCAATCCTCTTGGAACAGGAGGTCTGCCTTCACCTTTAGAGTAAGGAAGAATATCTTGACGTGAAGCAGAGAATCCGCTGATAATCGCCATATCACCGATTCTGATATTTTGGTGGAATACGCTCATACCGCCAACGAATGCACCGAAACCAACGTGAACATGTCCGCCTAATGTTACAAGGTTAGCTAGAATTACCTGATCTTCCAACACACAGTTATGAGCGATGTGAGAGCCAACCATTAATAAACACTTGCTGCCGATTCTTGTTGTAAAATCTCCGCAAGCTGCGCCGCGGTGAATAGTAACATTCTCTTTAATAATAGTTTCGTTACCAATAACAACTTTTGTAGGTTCACCTTTATAACCCAAATCCTGAGGCTCAGAACCGATTGTTGAAAATGGAGAAATTGTACAGTTTTCACCAATTTCAGCAAACTCAATATAAGCATTTGCAATAACTCTTGTACCTTTACCTATTTTTACACCTTCGCCGATTACAACATTTGGTCCAATTGTAACACCTTCTGCAATTTCAGCAGACGGATGGATTACAGCTGAAGGATGAATTAAGTTTTTTTCTAAAACTGATGAATTTGTCATTCTCTTTCTCCGTTTAAATTATCTACTCAATCAAGTATAGTATAAAAAAACGGAAAAACCGGAAATCCTTACATTATCTTTACATGTACGCTATTCACCAAATCGGCGGTTGCGGCGATTAAACTCCTGAATACATTCGGCAAGAGTTTCTTTATTGAATTCAGGCCAAAACTTTTCAAGCACTATAAATTCGGAATAAGCAATCTGCCATAAAAGATAGTTTGAAACTCTCATTTCTCCGCCTGTTCTTATAAGCAAATCCGGATCAGGAATATTTGCAGTATATAAATGTTTTGAAATTGTTTCTTCTGTAATCTCTTTTTCACCAGATTCAACAATCTCTTTAACAGCTTTAACGATTTCTGCACGAGAGCCGTAATTGAATGCGATTTGAAGATTCACACCAGTATTATTCTTAGTTGTTTCAACAGCATTTGCAAGAATCTCTTGCAATTTTTTGCTTAACTGCGTAGTATCACCAATAAAAGAAATAACCACATTATTTTCGTGCATTTCTTTTAACTCATTCTTAAGAGTCTGCCCCAACAAATCCATAAGAAAATTGACTTCTTCAGGTTTTCTATTCCAATTTTCTGTTGAAAAAGCATAAACGGTAAGGTATTTTATACCAAAGTCGTCGCAAGCACGCATTGCTGCCTTAAGCGCATCAACACCTTTTTTGTGACCTACGGCAGACGGGAGATTTCTTTCTTTTGCCCAGCGGCGATTACCGTCCATAATTATTGCTATGTGTTTTAAATTATTTTTTTCTACCAGTTCTTTCATTTCAATTCCAACATTCTAAATATCTTAAATACAGGTTCTTCCAGCTCTTTTACATCTACTTCTTCATCCAATTCAAGAGTTATTGTAGGAATACCTTTTTCAATCCCTGCCCATGTTCCGAAACTACCCGGAGTCGGATAACCAATACTTGCTTCAACAGGATAGCCTATTATAGAAGAGATTTCTTCCGCAACATCTTTTGCATCACCATCATAGTTTACAACTTTAAACGGAGCATGCAATGTTAATATTATTGAAGGCTTTAGTTTCTCGACTGTTTTAATAATGAATTGTGTTTCAGCTTCACTTGCAGGCTTTTCTCCGCCAAAAAACTCATTGCGTTCTGTAAGTACCCAGTTTTTGGTAGGGAAATTACGATTCAAATCAACTCCGTTTGAGTTAACTCTTGTATTTGACTTATTAAGACGAGGGATAAAAGCAAGATTAGTGTTTTGATTTTGTTCAAAATATTTTCTAATCAGATAATTGCCCTGAGGCTCGTCACCATGAAAAACTCCGATTACCAAAACACGAGGATTACTAATATTACCAGAAAGTTCCATTAAACTCCCTCACCTACGGTTTTAATACAGCTAATACGAAATCATCCGTAAAGTATTTATTAGCGCATTCTTTCAATTCTTCTGCAGTAACCTTTTTAAGAGCTTCTATAACTTCTTTTTGATACTCAAAAGGTTTACCTGAAATTGAATAATAAGCCATTAAATTAGCCTGCTGTGAATTTGTTTCGGTAATAAACTGCTGTTTGCCTATAATATTATTTTTTGCATTATGCAATTCTTCTTCCGAAATTAATTCATTTTTAATTTTTTCAATTTCAATTTTGAAACCTTCAATTGAAGTTTGAATATTAGATGGCTCTGTACCTATATAAATACTGAATACAGCACACTTCGAGTGGTTTTCATAAGAACTTCTGACAGTATATGCAAGCCCCTTTTTCTCTCTTAATTCAAGAAATAATCTTGAAGAAAGCCCGCTAGCTCCAAGGATAATATTCAACAGCATCAATTTCGGATAATCTTCGCTTCCGATTGCAGGAACCTGCCAACCCTGAATAATCTGAGCCTGCTGGGCATCCGATTTAATCAATTCAGTATATTCGTTTTGAAGCTTGTCCGGCGCAGGAATTTCCGATTCTTTGTCAACAGGTGAAGGCAAAGCTCCCAGATATTCGTTTAATAACGATTCTGCTTTTTCAAAATCTATGTCGCCAACAAGAGCAAGCGTTTTTTTAGAATTTTCTAAAATATTTTTATAAGCATTTTTTACATCGTCAATAGTAACTTTATCGATTTCGTTTAAAATTGATGTATAGCTGTGACCATAAAAATGGTTTTTATAAATAGCTTGCGTAAACAAATCCGATACTTTAACTTTTGCAGAATCAAGTTCAGCAAGGATTTCGCCTTTCAATTTAACTTTTTCTTTTTCAAACTCTTCAAAAGTAGAATTTTGAATAATATCGTTCAAAATAGAAAGTGCAAACTCAAAATCTTCGTTCAAAGAAACAAATCTGAATCTTAAATAGTCATATTTCATTTCCGTAAACAGTTCTATAGCATTTTCATCCAACAGAGATGATAATTCTTCTGACGAATATTTTTCGGTTCCTTTCATCAAAAGTCTGTTCATCAATAAATATTCACCTGCATTATTTTCAGGTTTAATTATTGAAAAATTCATTGATAAAGCTGTTCTTGGTGTATCTTCGTTTCTTTTGATACAGGCATTTATGCCGTTTAATAATTTAATTTCTCTCATGGTTGGTATTTAATCACAAAGGGGCAAATAGTTCAATCATAAATTTATGTAAATAATTTTAATAAATGGTGTATTTTCATGATAATATCTATATCAGAGGTTTTATAATGAGAATTTTAGAAGTAAGAGACGGTTTTATAAAATTTGAAACAGAAGAAAAGATTTCTCTGTCATCATTTTTGCAGATTAATGACACTGCAAAAAGTTACATAGCGCAGGTTATTCAGGTTAAAAGAACTGAAGACAAAATACTTGCATTTGCAAAAATTTTATTTTCTTATGACGGGACTTTAAAGAATTATGATAAAAGTATTCCGAGCAAAAATGCCGAAATAACAGAATTTACGTTCGACATTATGAGCAAATCACTGGAATACACAATACCGATTATTGCAGGGAAATTCATTGACGGAAGCATAGATATTCCAATGGATAAAACCTGTTTTGATAAAAAAATGCTTATAAGCGTCGATTCTCCAAAATCAAATAACAGAATTATTTCCAACCTCACAAAACAATTCTCATACCTCGGAAAAGTTCTTATTATTGATATGCTGGGTGTGATTGAAGGTCAAAAATATGTTGCAGGAGTTGATTTCAAACTTCCTTTAAACACAGAATCTCTTGAATTTATGTATGAAGACTGTTTGAACGATGCAACAGCAGAGAGTAAAAGTCTTATCAAAGAGATTTTCAACGACCTTTCAGAATACTCTAAAACAGTACCATTCCTGCCGTTTGGAGCATTGAAGTCTATTGTTGACGATATGGTCGACAAACAGCACGTTTTCAAACTTCTTGTATTAAAAAACAAACTTGCAAAATTTGCTCAGCAAGGATATTTTGCTGCAACAGCCGCTGAAGCACAGAACCTTAACAAGATTTTAGAAGAAAACACAGTTGTAATTGACCTGTCTAAACTTGATACAACATTCCAAAACAGATATTTGGATACAATTTATTCTTTCTTAAACAATGAAACACAGGTATTTTTAGAAGCATCAAATTTATTGAACAAAAAGAATATTAAATCTATTCTGGGCAATGAATCTGTTCCGACAGTATTTGTAACTCATTCAAAATTCAAATATATTAATGAAATCAAATCTATATTTGATAATTTCATTATTGAACCTTCTTTTACAAATAATGAAACTTTCAAGATTTATGCAACCTTCTTGAACTCAATGCCAAAAGATACATATCTTTTGGTTGGAGAAGGCACAAATTATATTCCGTTTGTATCATCTCTAGATGCGGTTATAAATATTCCGCAACCGGTAATTGAGCAGGAAGAAATCATTGAAGAAGAAGAAGAAGTTTCTATCAATGAAGAAGACCTTGATATTGAAAAAAATCTTGAAATAATAGAAGAACCTGTTCAGGAAGAAATTATTGAAGAACCGATAACTCCTGAAATAGTTACGGAAGAAGAAGAAATCATCGAAGAAGAAGAAAAGGTTGAAGAAGAGCCGGTTATTGAAATCTCAGAAGAAGAAGCTGCGGAAGTTATTGAACAAAAAGCTGACGAATTAATAAACAAAATGTCAGAAGAGGTTTCAAACATTGATTCCGAAGATACAAGCAGCCTTTTTGAAGAAGAAGCGGAAGAACTTCAAATTGAAGAAGAAAATAGCGAAGGATTAGCTTTTGAAACAGAGTTGGAACTTTCTCTTGAAGATGAGGAAGAAGAAACTCCTGCAATTATTGAAGAACAAACTGAAGAAATTGAAGAACTTCCAACGGAGCCGGTTGAAAGTTTTGATGACAATTTCCACACAGAAGTTGATGAAATTCAGACTATTGAAATTCCGGAAGATATTTCTGATTTAACAGATGAAATAGAGATTGAAGCAGCAGCAGAAGAAGAAGTACCTGATTCATTTGCTGAAAGAATGAATATAGACTCTGACTCGATTGGATTCAAAGACTACACGGACGAAGATATATTGGAAGAGCCGGAAGAGGATATGAGCGTTATCCCTTTGGAAGAAGATGACAGTTCATTTGATGCGATAGTAGAACTTGATGAATCAGAGATTGGCGAAGATACAATCCTTGTTGATTTTGAAGATGAAGAAGAAACTGACGAACCTCTATCAGAAGAAGACCTGGATAAACAAATAGTTCAGGATGTTGATAAAGTCTTCACAACTATGAAAGAAGATACTATTTCTGATTCCGACCTGGATTTTATCGATGAATTAAATAACGAAGAAACTGTTGAAGAATTAGAAGAAATTTCGCTGGAAGGTTCTATAGAGGAGCTTCCCGAAAGTTTTGAAGAAGAACAAGATGAAGATGGTTTTTTAGAACCATTAGAAGAACAAAATGAAATTGCTCTTGAAGAAGATGACGAAGAGGAAGAAATTCTCGAGACAAAGAACACTAAAACACCTATAGTTCCTGTATATGAAGCAGATATTCCGCAAGAAGATATGGTAATGTCTGACCCGATTGAACAAGGTGATTTGGTTGTGCATGCAAAATACGGAACAGGAACTGTGGAAAAAATGATTAAATATGGTACAAAGACCTTATTTTCAATCAACTTCGACAATGTTGGAAGAAGACTTCTTGATCCGACACTAACAGAAATCAAAAAGGCATAATAGAAATGAAATGTGGTTTTGTATCAATTATAGGAAGACCTAATGTCGGTAAATCAACTCTTTTGAACCAAATTTTGGGGCAAAAAATTGTAATTACTACCGATAAAGCTCAGACAACAAGAAAACGTATCAAAGGCATTTTGACAGAGGAACAGGGACAGATTATTTTTGTTGATACCCCCGGTGTTCACAGACCTTTGAACAAACTGGGTGAATTTCTTATGGATGAAGCTAAATTTGCACTTCCAGATGCTGATTTGATTCTATTCCTTGTTGACGGGTCTGAGCCTGCCGGAAAAGGTGATAAATGGATTGTTGAGAACTTACTGAAAGACAGCAAGATTCCTGTAATACTTGTTATGAACAAAGTAGATAAGGTTAAAAATCAGCAAAAAGTTGAAGAAAACCTTATGTCTTATAAGCTTCTTTTTGAAGAAAATATTCCTGTTATCAGAATCTCTGCAAAAACAGGACGTAATAAGGATACATTGATTTCAAATATTTACAAAAAACTTCCTGAGGGTGAAAAACTTTATCCTGATGATGTCGTAACAGAAGAAAGTATGCGTTCTGTTGCAGAAGAAATCGTCAGAGAAAAAATTCTTCTTAATACTCAGGATGAGATTCCTCATTCTGTTGCAATCACAATCGACAGATATGAAGAAACCGAAGAAATTGACAGAATTTATGCAACAATTTATTGTGAACAAAAGAGTCAAAAAGGGATTCTAATAGGAAAAGGCGGTTCTTTACTCAAAAAAATCGGTACAGAAGCCAGAATTGAGCTTGAAGGAATTGTTGATAAAAAAGTATTTTTAGCACTTGAAGTTAAGATTGAGAAAGACTGGCGCAAAAAAGATAAAGTTTTGAAAAATTTTGGCTACGTAAGTGACAAAAAATAATATTTACGTGTTTTAGTATTAATGTGTGTGTAGAAAAAAGGTGTCGTTTTGATTAATTCAATAGCAGGGGTAAACAGTCCCCAATTCAATTATTATCATAGTTCTCCAATCAAAAAAGAGAACAAAAAAACAGAAGTTCCCCAAGAGAATAATTTTGGGGTATATGATGCGCAGTTAGCTAAAATTAATAAAGCACAGCTGTCTTTTAAAGGATATTACGGAGATCAGCAGCCGTTAAAAAAACTTTTTTACCATATCTCAGGAAAAAGTGCCGTTTATGAAGACGGATGGACACACGGACACCTTTATCAGGTTGGAATGAAAAAATGGGTTAACGCACATCCCGCAGAGCTCTTAAAACGCACCGCAGAGCAGGCTGTACAGTCAATCTGCACACTAATCAAACCTGCAAACCAATATCCGGGAATTCCGCCTTATATTCCGTCTCCGAACTTCGGCGACAAATGGGGAAGACGCGCTAATTATATAGAAATTAACCCTAGAACAATCGCAAAATACGATAATGGAAGAGTTTCAGAAGGATTATTACAGACAATGAAACTGCTGCCTGCAATTCCAACCTCGCCAAATTCGTTTGCAAACTGCATTGTTTTATCACAGCTATATCCGTCTTTCTACGGTGACGGCTACAGGGATGCAGATTCGTTGTATTGCGTTGACTTACATAAAGGTATAAGTAAAACTCTCACTTGCGACGGTTTAAACGGAAAAATGGGTGATGATGAGCAGGTAAAAGCGTTTAATGATGCTGCACACTTACTCGGATTCAAAACAGGATTTAGAATTCCGCTTTCAGCAGGACAGTTACGAGTTCAGGGACAAGGTTTCGACTGGTATCACCATGAAAAAGCGTTCATTGATGCCTGCGTTTGGGCAATAGAACTGGGATTCGATGCAATTTATTTTGACAGTGCAAAACACATAACTGACGGAAACGGATACTGCGGAATAGGAGCATTACCAAACAAAGGACAAATGTCTTATATTTTATACGAAATCCGTCAAAGAACAGGAAGACACGATATCGCATTCATAGGTGAAAAATGCGATAACCGTCAGGAATATAAAGAAATGGGATTCACAGCAGGTACCGACTGGGGAAAAGCAGATAACTTTGAAAGCGTAAGATGGGAATCTCAAAATCAAGCTTGGTCAGGCGAATACGCAGCAGGCCCAGAAGTTTCTAACGATAATGACAACGGCGGCCCTGATTTTGGAACAAGGTTAAACAGAATCAATTCCTGCTTATTCGGATACAATAACGTCGGAGAAAAACTTCCAAGCTTTATGCAGTTACACGACATTATGCCTCTTTCACCGTTTTCCAACACACACGATTTAATGATGCGCACCCAGCAAATGAGCGGTTCAGGTGCATGGACAGAATGCGAAAGACACTGGGATGGAGCATTCAATACCTCTTGGGAAGCAAACGAATACAGACAAAATGTTTACCATATATTCGAAAACCTTATCAGAACTAAAGGTTGACGATTTAAAACAACCGTGTTATCATCAACTAACAAAGGGATTAATATGACATATATCTTTAAAAAATTACATCATCATACTCATACAAACCCGAAAGGGCGCGGAGTTTTGATGTCCCCAATTATATAACTCCGTTATGTGCTCTTTCGGGATATTTAGAGGGAATGTAAAGAGTACACAAAATGGAGAAAATTAAAAATGTCATTCGTAAATGTAATATCAGCAATTGGAAATAATTCCAGTATATATCCGCTTCTTGTGAGAGACTGCGGGATTGAGATTCCGTCAAAAGTCGGTATGACTTATTCACAGAATCTTAAAGACTCTAAGCAGATGGCGAATAACGCAGTTCGCGAAAGATTAATTGATGAATACGGAACTTCCGCAATCTGGTTAGGCGGAATTCCTTTGATGGATTGGCTTTGCGATAAAGGAATCCAAAAACTCGGCTATAATCCGAAAATTAACTCTGCCTTGTTCAAAGAAAATGATAAGCAGGGTATGAAGTTCAATATCGAAAAATTTAAAGAAACTGCACCAAAAGAAGTTAAAGAAATGGAAAAGGTTCTCAAAAACCGCAAAACGTACGAAAGACTTCTTGCAGCAAAATTCATACTTTCAACAGCAATCCCTGTTGCATTAATGGGTTATTTCCTGCCTAAAGCAAACTTTGCTTTAACCGATAAAATCAGAGAAAAACAAAACGCGAAGCAAGAAATAAAAGCAGGTTCAAATCCGACTTTCAAAGGCGGTGCAATTACAGCGCTTGCCAATATGTCAACTGTTAACAAAATGGCTGTAACAGACGGAGGATTAACAGTAGGCCGCGTAGCAACGGCAAGAAACAAATACGAAAAAATGGAAATGGCGTTCAAAATGGGCGGTATGATGTTCCTTAACTTCGTTGCACCGCTAATACTTGCAGAAGGTTTAGACAAGTTATCCGGAAAACTCTTCAATACTAATGTTAATCTCGACCCTAAAATCTTAAATGACAAGGAGTTTATCAAAGCTATCAAAGAAGATTCACTAAAACTTCCAAAAGACAATATCATCGAGTTTCTGGACAATAATCCGAATGAAAAATTCTCAAAAATGGTTCAGAAATATTGCGGAGTAAACTACTTAGAAAACGGACAACGCGACCCGCGCTCATACGTTGACGAGAAAAAAATCAAAGCATTCCAAAAAGAGATTGAAAAATTCGCAGCTCAAGCAAAATCCAGTAATGACATAGAAAAATTTGCTAAAAAAGCACTCAAAGTAAAATCAGGAAACATTCTTGCTAACGTCGCAATAAGCAGTGCACTTCTTGCTGTAGCTCTACCAAAAGTAACATTCCTACTCCGCAAAAAAGTCACCGGCTCCGACGCCGAGCCCGGTTTATTACAACAAGGGTCGGACGACAATCGCGCTACTACAAGAGTAGCGTAAGACTACTGGTCGTCCTCTGCTGACTCTGCTACAAGTGGGTTCACGCCGGTTGGGTTAATAAGGTTTGTTTACCAGTGAATTATGCGTTAGAGCTTCGACAGTATCGTCAAGAGGTTCAAGCTTAATCCCTAGAGCGAGTTCAATCATATAATCCGCAAAATGAACATTTTTAGGCAAGAACGAGCCGTGCATATAAGTTCCGAATACATTCTTGAACCTTGCACCCTCGGTTTTGTCCTGCCCGTTGTTGCCGTTTCCGACAAGCATTGTGCCTAAAGGATTTGTCTCACCTTGAAGATATGTTAGTCCGCTGTGGTTTTCAAATCCAACAAGCGTATTTGGAGTTACATACTCAGTTTGAGCTGTAACATTTCCGATAAAGCGCTTATTACCTGCAACAGTATAAGCATCTAAAAGGCTTATACCCATTAACTTATCACCTTCATGAGGCTGATAATAATGTCCCATTAACTGATAACCGCCGCAAATTCCAAGAAATACAGCACCTCTGTCGCGCTCCGCAGTCAAAAATTCTTTATGTTTTTGGAGTTCTTTTGAAACCTCTATCTGCTGCAAGTCCTGTCCGCCGCCGATAAAATAAATATCATGCTCTGAAATAGAATCTCCGACATTAATCTCATCTATATTTACTTCAATATTGCGCCACTCACAGCGTTTCTTGAGAGTCAAAACATTTCCGCCGTCGCCGTATATATTCAACAATTTAGGATATAAATGAGCAATTCTTAACATTGAAGAGCCAGCTCCTTAAAAACTTTAACAGACTTAGCTGTTCTGTTTGTATGGGTTTTAATATATTCGTCCAGCAAATCAAAACATACCTGACAAACCTTTTCAGTAGCTTTCGCATCATATTCGCTTTCATAATCAAAATCAAACTGAAGCATAGCCTGCAAAAAATCTCTGATTTTATGGTGCATTTTTAATTTCACACCAAGAGTTTCATTACACTCTTTACAAACAATCCCGCCCATAGATGAAGAGAAATACATATCCTCATCCAAAACCTGTTCGCGGCAGCAAAGACAGGTATCCAACTCAACACAGAAACCCATTACAAGCAAAAGTTTCAGCTGAAACTTAATAACCGCAATAAGCGCATCTTTTTTAGTTTCAGAAGTGGAGATTCGGTTCAATGATTTATAAAGCAGTTCATAAATCTCCTTTGAAGCACTTTCAGACCCTTCGCCAAAATTCACAACAAGCTCTGACACATATGATGAAAGCATCAATTTATCAATATCTTCTCTTGTTTTTTTAAAATTGTTAACAGTCTGAGCCTGCAAGATAGTATCCATAGAACGCCCTTTCAGTAACTGCAAAGTGTTCGCTACAAGCAAATCCATACGAGCCCCGAGTTTGCTTTTAGGTTTCTTAATACCTTTAGCAACACCCTTAATCAGCCCGTTATCTTTAGAATACATAACAATAATTTTGTCTGCATCGTTCAGGTTATATGATTTTAAATTAATAGCTTCCGTAACGTAATTATTAGTCATAATATGATTTTGTACCCTGATAAACCCCTCTGAATATTTTTTCCAACTCGTTTTCATCATTAGAGTTAGCAAGAGCTTCTTCTTGAGAGATAAGCCCTGCTTCAGCCAATCTCGCAAGAGAAATATTCATTGAAACCATATCGTCGACCGTGTTATCCGCAAGAAGTTCGTAAATCTCTTCCGTATTATCTTTCTGGATATAATCTCTAATAGTAGATGTTACAACCATAATTTCACATGCCGGATAACGGGTTTGTTTTGATTCAGAATATACCAATTTTTGTGCAATGGTTGCACGAAGAGTGTCTGCAACCTGTCTTCTGATAATATTTCTGTTTGATTCTTCAAACATATTAATAATTCTGTTAATAGTTTGAACAGCATCGTTTGTGTGAAGAGTTGAAAGCACAAGGTGACCTGTTTCAGCAGCTTTTAGAGCAGCTGCCATTGTATCTCTGTCACGGATTTCACCAATGAAGATTACATCAGGGTCTTGTCTCAATGCATACTTAATACCATCAGAGAAAGATTCTGTATCCACGCCAACCTGACGCTGTGAAATAATACTTTTTTGACAATTGAAAACGTATTCAATAGGGTCTTCAATCGTAATAATATGTTTAGAGGTCTTTATACTAATTTCATTAATCAAAGATGCCAAAGTAGTTGACTTACCGCTGCCGGTAGGCCCTGTAACAAGAATTATGCCGTTTGGGTAATCAATAACATTATTTAAAACATCCAGCAACGACAAATCCTTAAGCTGAGGAATACCGTAAGGAATGTTTCTGATAACAAGCGCAGGCTGCCCCAATTGCCTGTTATAATTAACCCTGAAACGAGAACAACCTTTGATTTCATACATAAAATCAAGGTCTTTCATTGATAAAACAGCATCACGAACAGATAAGGGCGCAATTTCAAGAACAGCCATATCCAAATCTTCTTTGGTTAAAGCATCCATACTTATTTTTCTGATATAACCGTTTTTTCTTATATAAGGCGCTTGACCTACTTTTAAGTGTTCATCTGATGCACCTGTTGCAACAGCACTTCTCAAAAACTGTACAATATTAAATGTTTCAGACATAAAAATTCCTCTCCCAAACTTTCTTAAATCATAGCATTATAAGAAAGTCATGGCAACAAATAAAAAATCCGGAACAAATGTTCCGGATTTTTTGGTTTGTTTAACAGCTGTAGCTGCAGCCTCCACCACAAGAACTTGCGCCTGATGATACTGAGCTTGAAGAAGCTATTGATCCGCAAGACTCTCCGCCTCCTGAATAAGCAATAGATCCGCATGATTCACTTCCTGAGTATGCGATTGAACCGCAAGATTCACCGAATGCCATAATAGTTGCATCACTTGGACCTGAATAAAAACTGCAAGTATCATTTCCACCGTTATTAGCAGTCAAAATAGATACATTATTAGAAATCAAATTTGTTGTTTGAGGTTTTACATCTGAACCAATAAACTTAAAGCAAGTACTTGTTTTATCTTCTGAAGCTGTAAATGTTAAATATGCCATCTTTTACAATCCTATACTTAGTGTTTACATATATATAAAGTATTTCAAAAATGTTTGATTTCACGAGTTATTATATTCGTTACATTTGTTAACAATTAAGCCTGTCAATTCGACAATTTAATATTGTGCGAGATTTTTTTAGTGTTAATATTGCTTTGTAAGGGGTTATTATTATGAAAAAAATTCTGTTTATAATTGACAAAGTAGAGCTTAAGTATTTTGAATTCAATAAACTTGTAACTAATTTCTGGATAATAAAAGAGTTCTTGGACAGAGGTGAAGAAGTATTTATTTCTACAACACCAAATCTTGCCTTAAAAGGAAAAACTGCTGTTTCTAAATGTTATAGAAGTTTTGTAGAAAACGAAAATATTTTTTACGAAAAAGAATTGATTGAACATGAAATTAACAGCTTTGATTTAGTAATGTTTCGTCCCGACCCTCCTGTTGATATTGATTATATCAACGCAACCTATATATTTGACTTTGTAACAACAAGGGTCGTTAATTCACCTCGCGCTATCCGAGATTTTAATGAAAAACTTCACAGCATTTATTTTAGCGAATATATGACTGATACGCTCGTAACCTCTTCTTTAAGTGATATTGAGGACTTTTTAATCAAAAAACGTCAAATAGTTCTAAAACCGCTTAACCGCTGTTTCGGTTCGGGGGTTATGTATCTTTATGAAGGAGACCCGAACACAAGAACTATAATAAATACGCTTACAAACAATGAAACTACGCTTGTGATGGTACAGGAGTTTATTCCTGAAGTTAAATCAGGTGATATTAGAGTAATGACGCTTGGCGACAGAATACTTCCATACAGCGTCAAGAAACTTCCAAGCAAAGATGATTTCAAATTTAACACTCATTCGGATAATTTTATCGTAAAATCCGAACTTACTCCAAAAGAGTTGGAGTACTTTACTCCTGTTGCTCAAAAACTTAACTCTATGGGAATTGAAATGGCAGGATTAGATGTTATCAACGGGAAAATAATAGAAGTGAATGTTACAAGCCCGTGCTACTTTATCAAAGAAACAAACAGCTTATTTAATGTAAGTGTAGAAAAAGAACTCGGCGATTATTTATTGACCCCGAGCTTGTTATCATTATAAAAATATAGTATAATCAATTATATGGTGTATTCAGAGTTTTATTCTCTGATGTATCATATAATTAATAGAGAGACTTTAAGATAAGAAGGATTATTATGAAAAAGAAATTTTTGATGCTTTTGAGTATATTGGTTTTATCATCAACTATTAATTTTGCATACGCGAAATCAACAACTAATTCTGAACTTGCATACGCTATAAAATTATATAAAGCAGGCAACTACACAGAATGTTATGCAAGATTAAACGAAGTAGTAAAAAAAGACAGTTCTAATGCCGTTGCTTATTATTACCTCGGTATGACTTCTGCTCACATGGGCAAAAAAGATGATGCAATCTCTAATTACGAAAGAGCAGTTTCTCTTACAACTCCCGGTAACAGCATCTATGCTTATGCTGAAAAAGGAAAAAGATGTTTAGAAGACCCTGAAAAATGTCAGGAACCTACTTTCGAATCAGCATTAGATGAATTTATCCAATCTACAAAAAGACAAAAAGTTTCTGATCAGGTTCAAGGTGATTACGAAAAATTGCAAATTGATCAATTAAAAAGAGATATGAACAGAGATGAGAATATTGATCCTCGCAAATTCAAAGAGTTTAAAGATTTTTCAAGCATGAACAACGAAACTCCTACTAATGACGAAATTGTTGCAGCTTTGAGAACTTTACAAAAAGCAGGATTGAGCAATGTTTACGGTTCTGATTTATCATTCTATTCAGGAAACAATAATCAAGCTCAAATGTTTAACATGCTTGGTACATCAGGAATGAGCCCTCAAATGATTCAGGCAATGCTTACAAACAATATGTCACTAGGATTTTAGAAAGTTAGTTAATGAAAATTAATACTGTAAGATTCGGAGAAATTGATATTGAGGAAGATAGAATTTTTGAATTCTGTCTTCCTATTATCGGTTTTAATGAATTAAAGAAATTTGTAATTTTAGATTTAAACAAAGAAAGCTTCTTTAAATGGCTTCAATCAATTGAAGACCCGTCTATTGCTTTTCCGGTTGTATCCGTATTCAGCTTAAATGTAGATTATGCGGTTGATTTACCGGACAATGTTGTTGATACCCTAAAAATTAAAAATGTTGAAAGTCTTCTGGTTATGAATATTGCATCAATACCTCAGGACAATCCTCAAGAAACAACTTTAAACCTGCTTGCACCAATTATCTTTAATTTAGATGAGCAGCTTGCAGGACAGGTTATTTTATCAGGCTCAGGATATGATGTGAGCTTCCCGTTGTTTAAAAAGCTTAGTTAAGGACAGACATGTTAGTAATTTCCAGAAAAAACGGTCAAAAAATAATGATTAACGACAACATTGTTATCACTGTTGTTGAAGCAAAAAACGGTCAATGCAAAATTGCGATTGATGCAGATAAAGATGTGAAAATCTATAGGGAAGAAATCTATTATCAGGTTAAACTTGCCAACCTTATTGGTAAAAATACCAATATTACAACCGTAGATTCAGTGTCTGATTTATTGAAAGATGACAAAGTAAAACTTAACGATACACTGGAAGCATCTCCTGAATCGGCTGAAATTGAAATTGATGAAACAAAAAAATCTAAAAAAATTATTATTAAGAAACAAAATACAGATAAGTAGTTGAATGTTCTTTTTTTCTGAAAATAATACCGATTTAACTTTTAAACCAATTAGTATTGAATGTGCTTATCTTCTAATTCTAAAAGAAGATTTATCAGGAGCACAAAAGATTTTTGAAGCAATAGATTCACCAAGGGCATTGTGGGGACAGGTGCTTATCGGGATATTAAAAGGTTATACCGAAATTTTTCCAACATATTTTGTCATAAGAAACTTTCTGGAAATTGATTTGGATTTCCTTTTAAAAAACAATAAAATTGAATATGTTGAACAAATTCTTGGTGCAATAGATTTTTTTGCGGAAATAAATCAAGAGTCTTATAAATTTACTGCCAGAGCAATGTATGAAAACAAGCTTTATAATGCTGCAAAAAAATACCTTGATAAATCAAAAGCAGTTTTTTATAAAGACCCGGAGCTGCATTTTATGTATGCAAAATATTTCATAAATACACATGAATACACTTATGCAAACTATCATATTGACGAGTGCCTGAGGATTTTGCCTGACTATTATCCCGCTAAAAAACTTAAATCTGAAATTATTGAAAATTTGGTGTAAATCAGGTTTTCCTGTATAATAATGCTATGAATAACAATAATCAGGACAGATTTGAAGTTTCAAACAACAGATTGAGTTTTGAAGAGAACGAAAGCAATTTCTTTCTCTCTGAAAGCATTGCAAAACCTAATTTTCAGGAAATTACCGAACCGGCACGCAGATTAAATGATTATGATTTCAATCTGCTTAGGGAAGATGCATACAAAGATGTTTCTGATGATTTATTCAAACTTGAATACAAAATTGCACGTGTTGAAGAAGAGATAGAATCTCTTGATGCACAAATTCAAGCTGCAAATGATATACAGGATTATGAACTTGCAGGAGAGCTTAGCGGCAGACTGCTTATCATGAAAGAAGATTACGAAGCACTCGTTGCAATGTACAAAGAAAAAAGTATTTCTGCAAGACTCACCAACGTATTTGGAGAAAAATTAAAACCGACTCTAACAGGTATTCAGAAAAATATAACTGATTTTTCAGAAAAACTGCTTTCAAAATTACCAAAAAAATTCTCTTCGGTATTGGAGTTGAAAAAATCACTTAGCAAACTGGAAAACATTAACAGGAGCGTAGATGAATTAATCTCTATGAATATTCCTTACGGAGAGAATATTGATAAATATGAGCAGTTATCAAAGTATATTATTAAAGCTAACTCCATACAAAATGAATTATCAAGATTTATAAAATAAAAAAACGAACCCGATAACAGGTTCGTTTTTTGTAATCTATAACATAATACATACCATAGTTATATTAAACTATATACAAGCTATGTCATGTGAAAAGTATATATCAATTGTTACAAAAATTTACTTAAATACAACAATTGAAATCAAGATTTCTTTAAACTAAAATGTAACTATGAAAAGATTGATTATTGTTTTAGCTTTAATATTCGTTAATTTTGGACCTGCTTTTTCAGCCGAAAAAGCAGAATCAGCTACGGTTAAAGAAACAATAAAATTACAGGGGCAAATTGAATATGATGATAACCCTGTCGAAACAATCTATCTGGATGAAAACATTGAAAAACCGCAGGTTAATATTCCACAGCGTTCATTAACTTTACCTGTCGGAGTGCTTAACATCACATCAAATGCCAATACAACAAGAAGTGCATTGGCTCGCTCAGCCGTAAATCGACGCTCTTTGGCAGATATTCTTCCTTTAGCGGGCAGTGTGTCGGAAAAAGTAGGCGGATTCTCTTACGGACAAACCTGGGAACAGGAGCTTTCTTACTCTCAAATGGAAGATACAACAGCTTTTTTTTTAAGGTATGATACTCCAAAATACCTGTCTTTGACAACTTCTATTCGTCAATCCACAAATCAGGATTTAGGAAACCAATACAACACTCTGAGAGTTGCTCCTGAGTGGCACATCACAAAGAATTTAACTCTGAAAGATTCATTTACAAGCTATATGAACCTTCCAAAAAACAAGAATGCAATAACTCTAATATACACACCATCGCTGCAAAAGTATGCAGACTCACTAAAATTTGAGCTGGAAGTTGCAGAATCATACTACAGGAACGGGCAAAGAAGTTCTGCAGTGAGTTTCTCAACAGGGTTTAAGTTGTAATTAACAGGAAAGTTTTATATAATTATTCTATGGCACGCTACAGACAGGAAAAAAAGCCTAAAAAGGTTGTAAATAAAGAAAATCAGGCTAACAAGAAGAGAAAACCTGCTCAAACAGGGACTTCTGTTGCTGCAAAATTTAATTATTCATTCCTGACTATAATTCTTATATTCTGTCTGCTTCAAGTTATCAGAAGTGCATTTATAAATATTTCAAAAGTTATTTCATATAATGCAAAAATTGTTCAAATAACCAAAACCAGAGATGCAGCAAAAAACTTAAATGAACAATTAAAAGACAATATTAACAACTTTTCTAATGTTAGCGGAATCGAAGCTATTGCAAGAAATAATCTAAAAATGTCATCAGAAGATGAAGTTCTGGTTATTATCAACACCCCGAAAGAAGAAGTAAAACCAGATAAAACACCTAAAAAAACAGGTTTCTTAAAGCATGATTAAAGATTTACTAAAAGAAGGATTCATCCTCAAATCAAAAGGATATTATAAACATGCAATAGAAGCATTCTATAAAGCCTTGGAAATTGATAATACAAGTCCTGAACTTTTGTTAGAAATTGCCGATACTTATCACAGAATGGGCGAAGAAGAACATGCCCTAAACTATCTGGAACTTGTATTGGACAAAAACCCTACTCATATAGCAAGTTTAAAGCTTTTAGAAAAAATATTTATCAGCAAAAACGCATTTGCAGAAGCTGAGCAAACTGCAAAAAATATTTATTTAATCTCACAAAAAACTCAGGACTTAGCCGCAATTTTGGGACTTTTAAATAAACAAAAACGGTATCGGGAAGTTTTGGATTTTGAAATTGAAACCGCTTCATCTGAAATCCTTTATGAACTTGCATTTGCAAAATTATTCAGCAATCAGCCGTCTGAAGCAGAAGATTTGATAAATAAAGCTTTGAAAGAACAATGCGGCAATTCCAAATACCTGTTATTAAAAGGAAAAATACTTTTTAAACAAAACAGAAAAGATGAGTGCTCTGACTTATTAAATATAATGGCTTATGACAATCAAAATGCAGATTATCTTAATTTTGCAGGACTCATAATGCAGTATCGCAAAGATTATAAAACTGCACTAAAATATTTTCTGGAAGCGGTAAAAGTTTGTCCTAATTCTGCCGAGTATCATTACAACTGTGCAAGTACATATTTTAAAGCAGATGAAATTAAGCTTGCTAAAAAACATTACAACACCGCAATATCACTAGACCCGCAAAACCCTAACTATCATTTTGCGTTAGCAAATTTATACTATTCTCAAAAACATTACAAACGCGCACTTGAAGAATTGAGTCCGGACTTATTTGAAGCTAGACTACTTAAATCAATAATCCTCTATGATACAGGCTATCTTGCCATAGCTAAAAAAGAACTATATTCGTTAAAACAAGAAGATAATCAGAACCCTATTATTAACGAATATCTGAATAAAATAGAGAACGAGCTCAGACCTAACTGAAAAATTCGGTATTTTTGAAAATATTATAAATATTATCCAGACGTTCTTTATCGTGCAGATACCAGTATCCGATTAAAACTTCAAAAGCAGTCGCCTTACGGTAATCAGCCTGAATAGATCGTCTTCCGACAGGAATAGGAAGATTTCTTGCACGTCTGACAAGTTCATGTTCATCATCAGTTAGTTCAGGTTCAATAAGAGCAAGCATGTCTTTTTGAAAAACAGCATTCACACGTTCAGTTGTAATTTTATGCAAGACCTTAGAGTTGGAAGTTTTGAAAATAGTATAAGTTCGGACAAAAACCTCCCAGACAGAATCGCCAATATGTGCATAATTTCTTAAAACAATAACTTCTTCCAACATAGAAACAGTATAAAAGAATAACCGCACGAAATCAAGATTTCGTGCGGTTATAAATTTATTTATTAAGTCTTATGCAAAGTATCTTGCTAAAAGACCATCGAATCCACGACCGTGACGAGCTTCGTCTTTAGCCATTTCGTGAACTGTATCGTGAACAGCATCAAGTCCCAATTCTTTAGCTTTTCTTGCAAGCTGCATTTTACCGTCGCAAGCACCAAACTCAGCTTCAGCTCTAAGTTCAAGATTTCTCTTAGTTGAAGAAGTAACAACTTCGCCAAGTAATTCAGCAAATCTTGCAGCGTGATCAGCTTCTTCAAAAGCATATCTTTTATAAGCTTCAGCAATTTCAGGATATCCTTCTCTGTCAGCTTGTCTTGACATTGCAAGATACATACCTACTTCTGTACATTCACCTACAAAGTTAGCTTTTAAACCTTCAAGAATTTCAGGATCAACGTCTTTTGCAACACCGATTCTGTGTTCATCAGCATAAGTTTTATTACCTTCTTCAATTGCAGTGAAAACTTCTTTAACCGCACCGCAAATAGGGCATTTCTCAGGAGCTTCAGCAGCTGTATAACCACAAACAGAGCATACATATTTTGTCATAATTAAATCCTCTCTACTAAATATTACCCGCTAATTATAGCACAAATAAGGTAAGAAGTGTAGAGATACTTGAAAAATGCCAAAAGCATGGTATTATTAGACATGTAAAAGATATAAAAGGAGACCAAATCATAGCTAACGAAGATAGAGGCGCAAAGGGCGCAGGAAAAGACAAACCGCTAATTAACGAAAGAATTCGAGCGAAAGAAGTACGACTAATCGACGAAAACGGAACAAACCACGGCGTTGTACCAACATCACAAGCTATGAGAATGGCTGAAGAAGCAGAATTGGATTTGGTTGTAATCAGTCCAAATCAAGCTCCTCCTGTAGCAAAAATTTTAAACTACGGCAAATATAAATACGAACTTGAGAAAAAAGCTAAAGAAGCTAAGAAAAAACAGCATGTTGTTGAAATTAAAGAAATCAAAGTTCGCTATAAAATTGATACACATGACTATGAAGTAAGATTGAAAAACATCAGAAAATTTATTTCTCAAGGTAACAAAGTAAAAATTATCGTAATGCTTCGCGGTAGAGAAATGCAGCATTCAAACTTAGCTGTAGAACTTGCGAATAAATTTATTGCAGACCTAGCCAATGACCCGATTACAGTAGAAAAGAAACCTGCTGTTGAAGGTCGTAACGTAACAGTATGGCTTGCTCCGCAATAGGGAAATAAAAAATAAAACTTCCCCCTTGATTATTTTTTTTGAGCAAATATAATAAACCTATACTGACTAGCCGCGTTAGCTCAGTTGGTAGAGCAAGGGACTGAAAATCCCTGTGTCCTTGGTTCGATTCCGAGACGCGGCACCATTTAAAA
>JAMPIM010000021.1 GCA_023662705.1 Candidatus Gastranaerophilales bacterium
AGTATGCATAAGCGATTCCGCAAAGTGCTCCTACTACAACCTGCAGCGGAGTGTGACCTAATAATTCTTTTAATTTTCCGCCTGCTTCAACAAGGTCTTGTTTGTATAAATCCATTATAATTTTATTCAGGCATGCTGCTTGTTTTCCAGCTGCACGTCTGACACCTGCCGCGTCGTACATTACGATGAATGCGTAACCTAATGCAATTGCAAATTCAATTGAGCTGAATCCTTTAATCAAACCAACAGCGGTAGATAACCCCATAACACCTGCTGCGTGAGAGCTTGGCATTCCTCCTGTTGTTGTGAATAATCTCAAATCAACTTTTCTTTTCATTATTAAATGTAAGAAAAATTTTGCTACCTGCGCTAATACTATACCTGAAAACGCAACAAATATTACCTCGTACCCCGTACCGTAAATTAGATTATAATTCATCTAGACTCCTAAAATTCTATCCCTTAACTTATTTAAAATCTCTGTAAATATTTCAGAATTGTACTTCTCGATTATACCATAACATTCCTGAATTAGCGAGTGGAATTTATTTTTAGCTTCTTCAAGTCCGTAAAGTGAAACGTATGTTAGCTTTCCGCTGTTTTTATCTTTTCCTACTGTTTTTCCTAATTCCTCAAAAGAAGATATTTCATCCATAATATCATCATAGATTTGGAACACTAAACCAAACTTGCTTGCAAACTCGTCTAGTTTCTCTAATTCCTTTTCCTCTGCTCCTGCGGCAATTGCACCGCTTCTTATTGCCAGACGGAATAAAGCGGCAGTTTTGTTCATGTGTATAAAATCAAGAGTTTCCTCAGGAGATTTAACTAATTTCCCCCCCTCTGATTCAATATCAACAACCTGACCTGCAATAAGTGCGTAAGCTCCGCCCCATTTAGTGAACTCATGAACGAGCTTGAGTATTGTTTCAGCACTTAAATCTTTTGATTTTTCTATAATAAGCTGTGGAGCGAATGTCAAAAGTGCATCTCCTGCAAGAACCGCGTTAGCTTCTCCAAATACTTTGTGGTTAGATGGTTTTCCGCGTCTGAAATCATCGTTATCCATACATGGCAAATCATCATGGATAAGACTTTGAACGTGAAGCATTTCTATAGCACAAGCCATTGGCATTGCTTTTTCTATATCACAGCCTAACATTCTTGCTGTTTCCAAGCACATAACAGGGCGAAGGCGTTTTCCCGGAAGCATAAGCGTGTATTTCATAGACTTAAAAATATCCTCGGGATAAGTAATTGGCATATATTTATCCAAGTGTTCATCAACAAGTTTAATCAAGTTCTTCATGGTCTATATCCTTATAAATATTTTGTTTTTGAGTATTTCTTGCACTCTGACGTTTGCGGGAGCTGATTTTGACCGCTGTTTTTGAGTGTGTCTGCTTGTGTGTGCTTTCGGTTTTTACACCTTGATATTTAACTTTTTCTTTGTATTCTTTTGCTTCTTCAACGAACGCTATGTAGCTTTCATAGCGGGTCATATCAATTTCGCCTAAATGCGCTTTTACAGCGCAGTCTGTCTCGTTTATGTGCAAGCAATCCTGAAATTTACAATGTTCTTTATATGGGTGAATTTCAGAGAATAATGTGTCGACATCGTGTGGGAGTAAGAAATCGAATTTAAGATTGCTAAATCCCGGGGTATCTACAATTCTTGTATCTTCGGCAATTGTGATAATCTCGCTGTGACGGGTTGTATGTGTGCCGCGCCCTGTTTTTTCACTGACTTCTTTTGTGCGGAGATTTACACCGCTGACAGCATTGATTAAACTGGATTTTCCGACTCCTGATGAGCCGCAGAGAACAGAGGTTTTACCTTTTAGGATTTCTCTGAATTCATCAAGCCCAAATCCTTCCAGAGCTGATGTAAACAAAATATCAAATCCGAGCGGTTCATAGATTGAAAACACTTTTTCGATTGTTTTGTCGTCGTCAGACAGGTCATTTTTGTTAAAGCAAAGAACTGTTTTTAGATTGTGATATTTTGCAAATGCAATGTAGCGATTTAGCTGTAAAAAACTTAATTCAGGTTCTTTAACCGCAGAAATAATTATAACCTGATCGACATTTGCAACTGTCGGACGTGTAATAAAGTTCTCGCGCGGAAGAATCTTTACAATTGCGCCGTTTTCAAACTCGACAAAATCTCCTACATAAACTTTTTGTTTCTGTTTTTTTATAACTTCACGCAGTTTGCATTCGTATGTTTCACCGCTTGCTTCTACATAATAAAAATCAGAATGAATTTTAAAAATCTGTCCCTTTTGCATAGGATAATTTTAACATAAAAATCTTTAAGTCTTCATTAAAAGCTTATAGGTTTCAATGTTTAGGTTATCAGCAAGTTTATCAAGTCTTTTTATGCTTGGAGTTTTCTTTCCCCGCTCAATTTCAGACAAATAGTCAGTAGAATTCACTCAATTTTTCTTGTGTAAAATTGAGCTTATTTCTGTAATAAGCAAATAGCACGTAAAGGGGATCTAAAAGAAATGGTTTGCGAAGTCGATGATATTCGCAGCACATTGGATGTTTTGCGGGTATATTGTAATGCTTGCTCTGAAACAGAAGAAATTAAAAGATTCTTTTTTATCTAAAATTACACCAATTGACAAAAATACGATGTATATAGATGGAGATTAATCAAGCTTATCATTATTAATAAAAAACTTATAAACCTCAGTATCTAGGGCGTCGGCAATTATTATGAGTCTTTTTATGCTAGGAGTTTTCTTTCCCCGCTCAATTTCAGACAAATAGTCTTTAGATATGTCAGTCAATTCTCCTAACTTTTCTTGAGATAGGTTCTTTAATTTTCTGTAATATCGTAAATTTTTGCGTAAAATTTCTAGTGTGCTATTTGTCATTTCATCATTGTATTTTTATACAAATAAAAATGTAACAGGCATATAGCACGACAATTGGCGATTATTTATTCGCTATATAACTATTTCAAAATATTCAAATTTGTTGTATAATATTAATATAGATTATGAAGGAGTAGGGATATGGCAACATACGAAGGTTTATTAACTGTCACAAATGAAAAATTCTGCATTATTATATCAAGATTCAATGAGTTTATCGGCTCAAAATTATTAGCTGGTGCAATTGATGAACTGAAACGTCACGGTGTTGCTGAAGATAATATTGATGTTGTTTGGTGTCCTGGAGCTTTTGAAATTCCTTTGGTTGCTAAAAAATGTGCTTCTTCAAAAAAATACAATGCTGTTATTACATTAGGCGCTGTTATTAAAGGTTCAACTTCTCACTATGATTATGTTTGTGCAGAAGTTTCAAAAGGTGTTGCATCAGTTTCTCTTGAAACAGGAATTCCTGTGATATTCGGAGTGCTTACAACAGATAATATTGAACAGGCTATTGAAAGGGCAGGTACAAAAGCAGGTAATAAAGGTTCTGATGCTGCGAAGGCTGCTATTGAGATGGCTAATCTTATCTCTGCTATTGGTTAGTTTATTATTTTATAAGTGAGGTGTGTGTATGAGCGAAATTATTACAGAGTACAGAAATGAGAACACAAAAAACATTGATTTACTCTCTACAATTGATATTGTGAGAAAAATCAATGAAGAAGATCAGATTGTGGCACGTGCTGTGGAAGATGAGAGTGCTAATATCGCTCGTGCAGTTGATATTATTGCAAAACAATTCCTTGTTGGTGGTAAATTATATTATTTTGGAGCGGGAACATCAGGGCGACTCGGAGTTTTGGATGCTTCTGAATGTCCTCCGACATTTGGAGTTACTCCTGATTTGGTAACAGGTATTATTGCTGGCGGAGATAAGGCGCTTCGTTTGGCAGTAGAGGGTGCAGAAGATAATTTTGAACTCGGTGTAGAAGATGCCCAAATCCTTGCAAAAGAAGATGTTTGCGTTGTGATTTCAGCAAGCGGAAATCCTAAGTATCTTTTAGGTGTGCTATCTCATGCCGAAAAACTAGGATGTAAAACAATTGCAATTACTTGTAACCACAAAGCAGCTATCTTAGAAGAAGTCGGACTTGGAATTTGTGTAGAAGTAGGCCCTGAAGTTATTGCAGGTTCAAGCCGTATGAAAGCAGGTACTGCTCAAAAAATGGTTCTTAATATGCTTACAACAGGCTCAATGATTAAAATCGGCAAAACTTATGAGAACTTTATGATTGATTTAATGCCGACAAATGAGAAACTCAAAGACCGTGCAATCAGAATTGTTTCACAGATTGCGGAAGTTAATTCTTCTACTGCGTTAAAAACACTGCTTGAATCCGATTGGTCTGTTAAAACTGCAATATTAATGCTCAGATGTTCATTATCTAAAGAGGAAGCTAAAGAACTGCTAAGAAAAAATTGCGGAGTTTTGCGCCGTGCTTTGGCAAGTTTTGCAAGAGCTTAATTCATAAAGTTGTAACAAATGCCGTTTTGAGCGTTTTCCCAGGCCTTTCTGATATAGTTAAGTTCTGAACGATTCTTTTTGTATTTATTGCATACATCGTTATAGTAATATTCAATGTCTTTCATAGCTTTATGTCTGTCTTCGGGAGAAAGGTCGCGCATTGAAGAAATAAGTCTGTAATAGTTTCTTTTATGCAGTCCTTTTAATCCTGTTTCGTAAATAAGCTTGGAAACACAGCCTGCGTAATCCTTGTTTTCTAAACATTGTTTGATTTGAGGGGTTAAAGTTTGTTCTTTACAGCCTTCAAATTTTTCCAAGCCAAGCCCTTTTTCTAAACCTTTGTTAAAGACTATGTCGACGATAGCATCTTGTATTGATTGCGGCGCATTTGTAAATGCTTCTCCATAATAAGCAGCTGCGTCAGCTCTTGCGCTGATAATATCTGCCGCCAATAATTCATAAGCCTGATTATTACTGATTTGAATATTATTTCTATTGGCATTTGTCATAATTTGACCAAAAACTCTTCCCGTATGGCCGAAACCTATTGTAAGTGTTCCGTCAGGTTTCTTTTCTCTGCCTTTGATTGGAACAGGATATCCGTTATCATCAATAGTTTCTTTTTCATCATCATAAGGAACTTTTGCTGCAATTCCATTCTTGCCTTCGATACGGAAAAGGATATCTTCAACGTATTCTTTGCTGACTCCTGCTGCTTCTGCCGTTTCTGCAATATTTGTAACTGTATTCGGTTTTACTGTAGTTATTTCAGGAATATTTAATTCCATTCCGTTTTCCAAAGGTTTGCTTAAATCAATATCCTTGTTGCAGAGTTTTAATAAGGAATACGAAATTCCCAAATCGTTGCTTAGTCTAATCGGGTCATGTTCGCTATTTTCATCAACAGTCATTGTATAAGCAGCTTTTGTTTCCGTGCGGAGTGTCTCTTCGTTTGAATCTTCTGTTTTATCATTAGAGCCAAAAAGATTTGAGAAGAATCTTCCTATTGCTTTAAAAGCATTACAAATGCCGTTCCACATACGTTTAAAAAATCCCGGTTTTTCTGTTTTTGGAGTTTCTTCTTTTTCAAATTCTATAGCAATTTTTTTATTAATATTTGTAGAGTCCGTAATATCAAGTGAAGTATTGGTGGCTGTTATATTTGCAGCTGCAACGCTATATACATTCTTTTCTTTGTAAATAGCATTCATTTGTGTTTGCAAAGAATCAGGCGTAATATCTTTTAAATCGTTGGTATTAAAGATTTCTGCATTGCCGTCTTTGCCTTTAAGTAAATCGAATAAGGCAATCTGATACCCGGTTAATTCAATTCTTTGAACATTTTCTGCCGTTGAGGTATCAATTTCGCCGTTTATTATTGAATATTTTGTAATATTACCGTCTTTTACAACATAAGCGCTGCTGTTTCCGCGAATGGTACAGTTTTGCAAATCCAGAGTGGATTCCTGTTTTTTAGTAATATCGTAAAAAGTATAGCTCATAATATCCTGATTCTTATATTAATAAACATAACTTTTCTTAAAAACTTGCGTTTATGTTAATAAATATTTACAAAGTTCCTCTAATATGGCTATAGGGGGTAGTTTGTAGTATAATACTTGTAGTTAGAAGGAGTAGATTATATGAAACTTACTGTACTTGGTCCGGGATGCTGGGGTTTAACATTAGCTTGGTTGTTGAATGATAACTTTGAAGATATAACAATTTGGGGTAGAGAATCCGATTTAAACGAAGATTTGGTTGTTAATAAACACTGCTCAAAGCCACTTGAAGTACAGTTGGATAAAAAAGTTGAATTTACTTCCGATTTGAAGAAGGCAATTGACGGAGCTGATATTATTCTTTCAGTAGTTGCGACAGGCGGTGTGAGACCTGTTTGTGAACAATTGAAAGCCGCAGGCATTAATCCTTCTGTTCCTCTTGTTAATGCTTCAAAGGGCTTAGAGTTGAATACTCTAATGCGTATGTCAGAAGTTATCAAAGATGTTCTTCCGGAGCAAAAAGTTGTTATTCTATCAGGGCCTACACTTGCAAAAGAAGTATTGCAAGGTAAACCTACCGCGGCTTCTGTTGCTTGCGAAGATATGGAAACTGCTGAATTTGTGCAAAAAGCATGTAATGTTCCGAATAAATTCAGATTATACACAAACCCTGATGTAATCGGGGTTGAATTAGGCGGAAGTCTTAAAAATGTTATCGCAATCGCTTCAGGCTTTGCTCATTCAATGAATCTTGGTGACAATTGTATGGGTACTTTGCTTACCCGTGGTATGGCAGAAATCGTAAGATTAAGCGTTAAAATGGGTGCAGATCCTTCAACTCTTTACGGACTTTCCGGCATGGGCGACTTGATTGCAACCTGTTCAAGCCCTATGTCACGTAACTATACGGTTGGTTCAATGCTGGGTCAGGGTAAAAAAATTGATGATATTTTGAAAGAGTTAGGCTCTGTAGCAGAAGGCGTTAAAACCTCTAAAGCAGTTTGTGACCTTGCGGAAAAATTAGGTTTGGAAGTTCCTGTCTCAAGCGCTATTTATGAAGCTGTTTACACTGATATTACTCCTCAGGAAGTTTTATCAAAGCTTATGAACCGTAAACTTAAAAAGGAAGAAAGTTATGATCAAATACGCGGTTAAATACCTTAAAAATACTTTTGTTCCTTTGAAAGGCGCTAACGAACTGGATAACCTTGACGGGAAACTTATTCTTGCCCGTACGGATAAGGGTGAAGAAGTTCTGAAAGTTTCTCTTGTTAATACTGAAATCGGCAAGCTTTTTGAAAATTCAAAGAAGACTCCTGAACCGTTTGAATTTCTTCGTGTTATGACTCAGGAAGACATGATGATTTACGAGGAGATAAAAAAAGAAGAAGTCACTTCGTTCTTTAAATGCAAAGACTTGGTAAAAAAACACCGTCTTAATATGAATTTGGTTCAATGTCGTTTGACGTTTGACAGAAGAAAAATTTCTTTTTATTACACTGCGCCTGAGCGTGTTGACTTTAGGGAACTTTTAAAAGATTTGACTCAGGTGTTTAAACGTATGAGAATTGATTTACGTCATATCGGAGTTCGTGATGAATCTTCAATTATGGACGGAACGGGGATTTGCGGTAAACCTTTCTGCTGTTCTTCTTATTTAAGAAAGTTTGAATCGATAAATGTAAAACTGGCAAAAGATCAGGGAATGCCGATTGCGCCTTCAAAAATTTCAGGTACTTGCGGACGTTTGCTCTGTTGTTTAACTTATGAGTACTCAAATTATATTGAAGCTGCCAAAGGAATGCCTCCTGTCGGTTCTACCGTTATGACTCCTGCCGGATTGGGTAAAGTATGTATGATTCAGTTCTTGAACAATGCTGTATCGGTTAAATTTGAGGACGGCAAGATAAAAGAATTTGGAAAAGCTGAAGTAGAAATGGTTGATGCAAATATCAATGTTGATATTAATGTTCCTAGAATAACTAATTATGCACCTGATGAAAAAGTTGATGCACGCCAGCTTCGTCAACTGGAAGACGATAGAAACAGTTCAACAGGTAACGTCTAAATAATACTTTTCTTTAATCGTTCTGTTCTATTTTCGCTCAACAGGTTTTTAAGCTTCATAATAGCCTGAGCATGGAGTTGAGAAACTCTTGATTCTGATACATTAATTGCATCGCCGATTTCTTTTAGTGTCATGTTTTCATGATAATAAAGAACCATAATTGTGCGTTCTCTTTCAGGTAAACGTTTCAAAGCTCCCTCCAACTCTTTTTTTACGTCTTTTTCTTCAAGCTCTTCGTGTGGAGCAAGGCTGCGAGAGTCTTCAATTGTATCAATGATTTCAATATCCCCGTCTGATGCACCTTTTTTATCATAAATGGAAGTAATTGTTGTATCGTCAGCTAATAATTGCTCAACTTTTTCTCTTTCAATACCTAAATAATTCGCAATTTCAGTATTTGTAGCAGTTCTTCCATACTGTTTTTTTAACTCTTCCTGAGCTTCTTTTACATCTCTAATCTTTCTTCTGACACTTCTTGGTAAAAAGTCTTGTGAACGAACTTTGTCGATAATATTACCGCGGATACGCACAAGTGCATAAGTTTCAAATCTTGCGCCCATTCTTGGAGTATATTTTTCAACAGCATCAATAAGACCTTCTACGCCGTAGCTGGAAATATCTTCATACGAAAACGTAGGAGGAAGTGCAACTTTTACACGCCCAACAACATATCTTGTAAGATAAATGTATTGCAAAATTAATGCATCACGAAGTGTCTTATCTTCTCTGTTGTCAAAATATTTGCCCCACAAAGCAGCCAACTCTTCGTTAGTCATTCTTTTTATTTTATTGTATGAAGAAAAATCTAAATCGTATTCCATCCCGAGTGTCCATTGATATGTCAATTATTATTTTACCGTTTTTCGGGAATTTCTCTATCGTATATTTGTATGAATTTATTAAGATTTGTTAAACAATTTTTAAAGCTTTGATAATCTTCATGACTTTTTCATCGGGTGCGATTTCCAGAGCTATTTTTTCAATGTGGTTTGGCGGGGTAAATTCCAGTTTATATGACTGCAAAACCTGTTCTTCTGTTTTTATTTTTACTTTCCCAAAACCATATAAAGTATCGTTATAAACAGGATGTCCGATTGATGACATGTGAACTCTGATTTGATGGGTTCTGCCTGTAACTAAAGTTAATTCAACCAGAGTTGCTCCATCTAACCTCTCAAGTACTTTAACTTTTGTAAGACTCTCTTTTGCTCCTTTTCCATTTATTGCCATTTTGTGAGGTTGTGTAAGGTGGCGTCCTATAGGTGCATTAATCTCAAATTCATTTTGTTCAATGTTTCCACGCACAACTGCAATGTATTTTTTTGTAAAATGATGTTCTTTCATTTCGTTTACCAAAAACTCGTGTGCAGTATTATTTTTTGCAATCATTATTAAACCTGACGTATTTCTATCAAGGCGGTGAAGAATACCTCTCCGCATATCTCCGTTTATGTCCGAAAGATTTTCTCCGTATTTGTGTAAAAGAGCATTTACAAGGGTTCCGCTTGTTTCTATTGGTGTGGGATGAGTAAGCATTCCTGATGGTTTGTTGATTACAGCCATATCATCATTTTCCCACACCACTTCCAAAGGAATATTCTCAGGCAGAATTTGAATTGATAAAGTTTCAGCTTCATCTAATTCGATGATATCTCCAATCTTAAGAGAATAAGAAGGTTTTACCTCTTTAGAATTAACAAGACATTTTCCATTCTTTATAAGATTTTGAATCTTTGAGCGTGAAATATCCTGCATTATTTCTGCAAGATATGCGTCGATTCTAATATCTTCGTTAAGTTCGTCGATTGTAAGCTTCATTATATTATATGCTCAGGCATTGCCGGTTTGCTGTTTTGTAGACGTTTTTCCAATTCTCCCGCAGGATTGTAGAACGGTGAAACTGTCATTACTTTCGCTGCGATATCAGGGTAGTGATATATGAATTTTAATTCACTGTCTGTTAACGGTTTTTGTGTATGAACGTTTGCATAGCGGGCAAGTTCAAGAATATTGCGCGCTTCGTTTTCATCTTTAAATTCTATTTCAAGTTTGTCGTAAACATTTCTGAAACCTTTAATACCGCCATATTCTCCTGTTGTAATCATTCTTCCTGTTTCAATGATTTCAGGCTCGCCTCTTCCGAGTTCTTCGTAATCATATAATTCGTAATTTCTGCGGTCTTTTAGCGCTCCGTCTGCGTGAATTCCTGATTCGTGAGCAAATGCATTATCGCCGACGGCAGGCTGATTCATCGGAATCGGTAATCCAAAAGCATAAGCTGTATATTTTGCAAGTTTCCACGCTTTAGAAAGGTCGATTTGTTCGTCAACCTGATATTTTCCTTTGAACCCTGCTGATTTTAAAACAGCAAGAAGACACGATACTAAATCAGCGTTTCCTGCGCGTTCTCCCATTCCGTTAACAGCTGTGTTTATATAAGCATCTACTCCAGCATCAATAGCTGCTCTTGCACCCATAACAGAACATGCAACTGCCATTCCGAGGTCATTATGATAATGCATTTCAATCGGCATTTGAGTCTCTTTTGCAAGACGATAAATTCGGTCATAAGTTGTCTGCGGGTCTTCATAACCCAATGTATCACAATATCTGAAACGATATGCACCACGTTTTTTTACTTCTTTTGCCAATTTTATCAGATAATCCAAATCACTTCTTGATGCATCTTCTGCATTAACACCGATGATTTTAGCACCTTTAGAAACTGCACATTCAACGGCTTCACACGTCATTCGGATGATATCATCAGGAGTTTTTTTGCCTAAATATTTACCCCAAATCATCTGTTCGGATGTAGATTGGGAAAGATTGCAGTTCTCCAAAAGAGGACAGTTTGTAAATGATTGCTCAACATCGCTTGCTATAGCACGCATCCAGCCTGATAGTTTGGTTTTGGTGATAATTCCACGTTTTACTAATTCTAAATTTGCATTCAGATAATTAAGTTCGTGCATTGTAGTAGGGAATCCGAATTCGGATTGAGTAATTCCCATATCATCAAGCATCAGGTTAATCAGTGTTTTTTGAAGTTTAGCTAAACCAAGTCTGGAAGTTTGTACTCCGTCTCTGTTAGTAACATCTACAAAATAAATTTTTGGCATTCTTTTCTCCAATACAATTGTTTGCTGATTTATTTTACTTTATCTTGGCAGTTTATGGCAAGTAAAGATTATATTAAGCTGTTATATTCTGTGAGTTCTTTTTGCTGTCAACCCTAATGCAGCTGTAACAGCAGCTAAAAAGGTTAGTGCTGTAGCCTTAAAAGAATTTAGATTTGAGTGTTTTTTTGCTTTTTCGATGTCTTCAGGATTAAACGGATGCTCTTTATCATATTTGCCCACATATAATTTGTTCATGTAAAGATCTCTCATTGTATTGTAATCGAAATTTTTTAAACAGCTAAATACATGTAAAGAGTCTTTATTCCCTAATCTTGCAACCAAAATATCAGGTCTGTATGTTTCGTTTGCAACTTCTTTATTATTTCTGTCTTGATTCTTTTCATAAACATCCATTTTTGCTGCAATATCATCTCCGATTTCTTTTTGTATATCGGTATAACGATTGTAATTTGGCATAAAAGTCTGTTTAAAATTAGTGTTGTTGATTTGGTTTATTTTCATTTTGTATCCCTTATAAATATTTGACGAATTTTGTTCCTACATTGTATTTTTCACAGTAGCGTTTAAGTTCCTTGATGACAATTCCTGAAAGCATAAACACTGCAATCAGATTCGGAACTGCCAGGAACAATGTTACTGCATCCGAAAGATTAATAATTGATTGGAAATTCATAGCAGAGCCTGCAATTATACATAAACAGTAAATTGCCTGAAAAGTTCTTGTTTTTGCTTTGCCTTCTCCGAATAAGAAGCCCCAGGCTTTAAGTCCGTAATATGAACCGCAAAGCATTGTTGATAAAACAAAACAGCTTGCCATTATTGTTAATAGAATAGGATAAGCAGGACAGATTGTTGCGAAGGCTTTCGATGTGAGTTCAATACCTGCGATTCCGTCAACTGTTAAATAAGCTTTGGATACAACAATTACGAATGCAGTTGCAACACCTACGATAACGGTATCAACAAACGGTTGTAACATAGAAATAAACGCCTGAGCAACCGGTTTGTTTGTATTAACCGCAGAAAATGCAATTGGAGCAGTACCTAAGCCTGATTCGTTGGCGAACATTGCTCTTCTGAATCCCCAGAGTAAGCAGGCAAATGCGCCGCCTGTCATCGCTTTTGGCGAAAATGCTTCACGGATAATTAAAGCAACTGTTTCGGGTAGATGATGAATATTTACTAAACATACAAGAAATGCACTTGCAACGTATAAAGTACACATTACAGGTGTTACTTTTGAAGTGAATTTTCCGATTGCCTTAATTCCGCCAATAATAGTGAACCATGTTATTACTGCAACAATAGTTCCTAATATCCATCCGTTGTTTGCAAAAATACTGTTGTCTCCGCCTGTAACTTCCGTATATTGCGCTGTCATTGCGTTGATTTGGAATAAGTTCCAACCGCCAATCATTGCGAAAATACAGCATACAGCATAAGTTTTTGCTAAAATGTTGCCGAACTTCTCTCTATATTTACCACTGCCCCTGAATGCAATGGGGATATAGTACATAGGCCCGCCTGAAACTGAACCGTCAGGGTTTGTTTGTCTGAATTTAACCCCGAGCAGTACTTCAGAGAACTTAAGCGCCATTGAGAATAGACCTGCGATAATCATCCAGAAAATTACTCCGGGGCCGCCGATTGATACTGCAGCTGCTGAACCTGCTACATTACCAATGCCTGCTGATGCTGATATTGTTGCGCTCAAAGCCTGAAAAGAAGAAAGTTCGCCTTTTTTCTTTCTTTGAAATCCTGATGGGTTGTCGTGCTTATACTTGTTTGTGATTAATTTAAGCGCGTGTTTAAATCCCCAGAAACCTATGAATCCTGTTCTGAATGTGAAAAACAGAGCTGCTGAGATTAACAAAGCAACAAGAAACTCGACTTTTACTCCTCCGATTGTGACATAGGAAAAGATAAAGCCCGATACTTTATCGGCTATCGGCGCAAGCGCGCTATCTATTACGGCATCTAAATTCATATAATAATTTTATTATAAACATGGGGGTAAATATAGGAGTATTAATTTTTGTTACAACACTATCAACCCAACCTGCGTGAACCCTCTTGTAACAGAGTCAGCAGAGACCGACTTGTAGCATTGCGCTACACTAGTAGTTTTGCAGAATGTCGGTCGATCCTTGTCTACGTGCGTAGCACAAAAAAAAGCCTCTTCGTTAAGGAGAGGCGAGGGGAAATAGTTAATAGGTATACACTTCACATTCTGTTTTTAGAGTTTAGAATCTTTTATCTTAGCCCGAATGTCGGTACCGTATCTTTGATACTATCGGATGCTAATTGTTTATATGATTCAAGTTGTTGTCGTTTCATTTTTAACCTTTGTTCTATGCCGTTTAATTCGAGTTGAATTTCTTTTTCTTTTTCGTTCAGAACGGTTGCTTCCTGTTGTTTCAGATTCTTCATTGCCTGTTCTTTAAACTGATTGAATGCGCTCATTTCTATTTGCATTTGCATCATCTGATTGCCCGTATAAGGAACTCGACCCATCATCTTCATCTGCTGCAAATTTTGCATTGCACTCATTGAACTCGCCTGATCGGAATATTGCGCAAATAGAGAGGCTCGCGGAAGCAGTTCCGATGAGAGACCTGCAATATTCCCAATGTTAAGTATGCTGGAACCGCCCAGAACACCCGCATACTTTTGGTAATTGGATAGTCGGGTCTGGACGTCCATCGCCTGTTTTTCCAGACTGTTTATTTCGCGTGTTAATCTCTGGACTTGCCAGAATGCTATTAACATAATAAACCTACCTAACTAATTTAACTAACCTTTGTAAAACTAAATGGGGTAAATATAAATTAACCTTTTCTAACCTTACAAATAAATAAAGTATTTCTATTTTTCAAAATTGCCTTTTTCTTTAAAAATTGTAAAGTTATGTAAACTTAAGGGGCTGGACGTGAGCCTGCAAGTGTATTAGTATGAGTGTGGAGGAGAGAATTATGATTAAAGACAGATTAGAAAATGCTCATATTTATTACCCGATTTCTGGTGCTTTGAAACAAGGTTTTGAGTGGTTGAAATCTCAGGATTTAAAGAATATTGAGCCTAAAAAATATGTTATTGACGGTGAGCAGCTTTGGGCAAATGTTCAGGAATACGAAACAAAAGACGATGCTAAATACGAAACTCACCGCAAGTATATTGATATCCAGTATATGATTCAGGGAAAAGAGTTTGTAGGTGTTACAGATAAATCAAATTGTACAACTTGCGACCCTTATAACAATGAAACTGATTTAGAATTTATGGATATTAATGTTAAAGAAGAATATCAGATTCTTAATGAAGGAGAATTTTTGGTATTCTTCCCGACAGATGCTCACAAACCTTCAATTAATCCTGATGAAAAATTGAATGTTAAAAAAGTTATTGTAAAAGTTGCGGTCTAATATTTACCCCTAAGCGGCGAATATATTTTCAACAGAATTATCGATTTCAAAATCGTATAATTCGTTTTCGGAGTTGTCATCTTTTGCTTGGGCAATATTCCAAAGTTCACCTAAAACCGGTTCTTTAGCCGGTTTTTTAGCTGCATGGCTTTTTAAGTATTTTAAAGTTTCTTTTAATGAATTATTAACACTGATTTGTGAAGATGCTTTAATAATTGATAATTGCGGATTATATTCAAAAACTGTTTTATCAACAATCTTTTGTACAGTTTCTTGAGAAGCATTCTGTTTATTAAGAATGTTTTTTGCTGCATTTCTCAAATTTTCTCTGTTTTCAAATTGCTGAAATGAATTCATAGTATGAGTAATATTGATTCCCATTTTCCGATACCCTTTGTTATCCCTTTTCTGTATTATTTATATCGGCATTTTGTGGTAAAGACTTTAGGGTTTTAGAGAATATTGTTACAATTCTTAATAAAATAAGTAAAAAAATATTTAGGAGCGTTTTAATATTAGATAACAATACAGTTATAAAAAAGTATTTTTATGATAATATAAATGTACATATCACAGACAATATAAAAGGGATATCATTAATGAAAACTTGGGCGAAAAGCTTGGTGCTTACGGCAATATTAATAATTTCAACAGCTGCTGTTTTTGCAGAACCAGCTAAGACAGTTGATAAAGAAGCTGTTTTAAAAGCAATTGTTGGTTATGACCAAAAAATCGGAACTAATCCTAAATCAGAGGATGCTTATATAAACCGTGCGTATCTGAATTATATTATCGGAAATATTGATGCTGCGATTGCTGATTATGATATCCTTATTTCAATTAACCCTAAAAATGAAGAGTTTTTCTTGAACAGAGGTTATTTAAAACATATTTCTAACAGACGTGAAGAAGCTTTGAAAGATTATGATGAAGCTTTGAAAATTAAACCTGATTATGCTTTTGCCCACAATAACCGCGGTGTTGTTCTTTCAGAACTCGGAAGGGCTAATGAATCTCTTACTGCATATAATACGGCAATTAAAATTGACCCTAATTATGCCGATGCTTATTATAACCGCGGGAACTTAAAAACAAGAGCCGAAAAGAACGAAGAGGCTTTAGAAGATTTTAATAATGCTATTAAATTGAATCCATCCGATTCAGCTTCATATAATAACCGCGGGGTTGTAAAAAGAAAACTTAACTATGATGTAGGTGCTTTGAGCGACTTTACGATTGCAATCAGATTAAATCCTGAAGACATTACGGCTTTTGCAAACAGAGGTCGTTTGAAAAAACGCTATTTTGACAGCGAGGGTGCGGAAGAAGATTTCCAAACAGCAATCGCTGTGGCTAACGAAAGTCCTGTTCTTGTAAAAGAAATCGAAATCCAAAAACAGATTGCAGAAGTTCAAAAACCAAAGGTTACTCCTGCACAAACTCAGGAGCTTGCTCAACCAAAGGTTGCACAGGAGCCTATTCAGAAAATTGCTAACAAACAGATTCTTCCTAAAGCAGAAGAGCCTGTTAAGGTTGCAGCTATGCAGGCAGGAGTTGTTAAAGTTGATCCAAATCATACAAAACAGAGTGTTACACCTTCTGTTCCTGTTAAACCTGCACCTGAAATTACAACAAAACCTGTTGCTAATCCGAAGCTTGCAGAATGTTATTACATTCGAGCTTTGCAGAAATATATTCTTCAAAACAGACAGAGTGCTCTTGCTGACTTTAATATGGCTATTCAGTATAATCCTGAGTATGCGGAAGCTTACTACTATAGAGCAGCAATTAAACGCGATATGAAAGATTCCGGATTTGTAGATGATTATACAAAAGCTATTCAAATTAACCCTTCCTTGAAAGCGGTTAATGATGCCGATGTATTAATGATATTAAAGATATAGGTAAAAGAATACGAGGAGTGTGTGTAAATGATTAACAGAATTCAAAGCGGAGATACTTCGTTTAAGGGTGCGCGTGTAAATATTCTTGCGACTGCTGATAACCATGGGAATATTATGAGGCTTCCGCGTTTATTAAAAACAGTTGAGAATAATGCAAAGGAAATTTTTCCTAAGTCGGAATCACCGAGCACTTTAAACTTTTTTGCAATTGTAGGCGATTGGTTTATTAATCCGTCTAAAAAAGGATTTATTACTCATCCCGAATTATCAAACGGTGATTTACAAAACTTGGCGCTGCTTAAGACAATTGATAGTGTGCGTATGATTGTTAAGAAAATGGTTGATAAAATTCCGGGACAGCATAAACCTGTTATTCCTGAAACTCTTTATGCAATGGGCAATCACTGTTTGGATGCGGGAACATCTTTTATCTTGAATGTTATGCGCAAGAATCCGATGAAATCGCTTGTTACAAATGTTGATTTGGACAAATCACCAAGACTAACCGAATCTATGAAAACTAATCAGAATATTGTTAAATCAGCAGTTTTTTCAATTCCGGATGACAAAAGACCTGATTTGCTTCATAAAGTAATGTTTTTAGGTGTAACAATTCCAAGTATGGATTTTTACAACCCAGGACTTTGTGACGGATTGGAGTTCTTTGATAATTCAAATAAAAAGGATGCGAATTTAAAAGAAGAGGATATACAAGGTACTATTCAGGCAGTAAAATCTGAAGTTGAAGCTTTTAAAGCCGAAAATCCAAAGGGTGCGGTTATTCTCTTATCTCACATGGGCGGAAGACTTTCTGAAATAATAAGAGATAATGTTCCTGAAATAGACCATATCTTGAATGGTCACGACCATAAGAACTCACAATTGAATGTTGGTATTACAAGTATTAATTCTCTCGGTAAAGATAATGAAATGATTAAGGCTTTGAACTTTGAGTTTGATGATGACGGCAACTTTGCTAAAGGCAGAATGACTCCGTATTTTACGGAAACAACACTTGCCGATGGTTTGGAAAAACATCCGTTCCAATTGTTTTTAGACGGTTTCTTTGAGAAAGACCTTGAACCGTTGGTTAGTCTTGGAGAGCTTAAATCCGAAGCGGATATAGAGGCTGCTAAAAAGAAATTCCCGCAGTATGTTGCTTTGGCTCTTGCTCGTTTAGGAATTTATGACAGTAAGCAGTCAGAAGTGATGATGCAGAATGATAATTTTAAAGAATTAATAAATTCAATTGCAGCAAAAAGACTTGAAGAAGATGAAAGCGTAGAAAAAGGCTTGACATCATTGACTTATGGTAATGAAATCAGATATCAAAACAGCTATTTGATGAATTATCTTACAAGTGCTTTAAAACGTGTGATTCGTGAAAAACACGATGCGGATGTCTTTACTGTTGCATTGCAGTCATCCATTGTTCGCGGCGGTTTGGAAAACGAGGCAGATAATTTAAAGGTTATGAAAGTTTTTGATGGTGTTAGTGAAGACCTTTCAAATCTGAGAATTGGGGATGTAAAAGGTCAGGAACTTGTTGGTTTGATTGTAGAGAATGTTCTTTCCAATTTGAAAGCTCCAACCAGAAACACTATTATCCATTGGTCTGATGTTCAGATTAACCGTTCTATGATTGAAGCAATTTCTACAGGAAATCTGAATGCTGATTATTCGGAAGCTGTACGTGTCAGAAATAAAATTACAAAACAGTTTGAGCCGATTGATATGGATGAAGACTATAGAATGGTTATTGGTGAAAAATTCCTTGTAAAAGATGATATTGAATGGCCGGGACGCATAAGAGACCGTTTCGTATCTCTGGGTAAAACTTATGACCAGCTCTTTAGAGAGTATATCGAGAGCGTGGATTATAAATTGCATATTACACCTAAGACAAAAGAACAAAGAATTTTATAGTATCAGGGATAGAATTACTAATCCTGAAATTATAAAAGATACAATTAACAGAATTTGGAAGGCTGATAGTCCTTCCTTTTTCTTTGTTGATTTACTTTTCATTGTATAAGATTGTTTTTTAGGTTTAGCAGTTTGTTTTCTGCCTTCTTTATATTTTTCTGTTAAACTTTTTTTTGATTTCTCGCCTGTGATTAGCAGGTCAATATCATATTGAAGTTTTAAGATATTGGAGTTTGCTTTTGTATAGTAAACCGCATAATTAATAGCCGCTTCAAAAGAACGCTGCAAGCATTCTAATGCCAGCATTCCTTCTTTTTTAACGGTTGATGAGTGTGCAGATGAGTTTCCCTGTTTTTTTAAGAAGTACAAGTCGTCAATGAATTCTTTTTCCTGCTCAGATTTGATTTTATCTTTTAATGTTGCGAGCATTTCATCAAATGTGGATTCAGGGGTGCATCTTGTGCCGATTACATTTTTGCAGATATTTTCTCCGAATTTGCGTGTTTGTACCATACACTGCTCAAAGTACTCATCTCTGTATAATTTTTCGGCTTCAGTGATTATATTATATAAATTGTTATCTATTTTTTTTAGAAAATTAAAATTTGTCATGACTTTTTCTTTTTTATTATACTTAAAATATACAGTTAGGAATAGGTAAAAATGAAAGAGAAATTAAAATTTTTTATAGAAAATAAATATACATCAAATTTTATTTTAGCAGTCATTATATTTAACTCAATAGTGCTTGGTCTCATGACATACCCTGCAATAATGGCTAAATGCGGAGATTTTTTGACGGATTCGTGTACGGTTTGTGTAATTATTTTTACAATAGAAATTTTTATTAAACTATATGTTTATGGCAAGAGTTTTTTCAAAGACGGATGGAATAATTTTGACTTTATTCTTGTTGCAATATCGTGGATTCCAACGGGAGGTGTATTCTCCTCATTCCGTGCATTCAGAGTGTTGAGAGCGCTTCGGGCACTAAGACTTATTACGCGTATGCAGCGTCTCCGTATTATTGTTCAGGCAATTATTGAGTCGATTCCGAATGTCGGTTGGGCAAGTTTGCTGTTGCTTTTGATATTTTATATTTTTGCAATTATGGGTACAACAATGTTTTCGGAAGCTTTTCCGGAGTTCTTTGGAACTATAGGAAAAAGTATGTATTCTCTATTCCAGATTATGACACTTGAAAGCTGGTCTATGGGGATTGCCAGACCTGTTATTGCAGAGTTCCCGTTTGCGTGGATATACTTTGTTTCATTTATTTTGACATCTTCTTTTATAGTAATGAATGTTATTGTAGGGGTTGTTGTCAATGCTATTGGAGAATTAAGCGAACAAAATCGTAAAGAACAGGAATTGAAAAATATTCTGAACTCAACTAATTTAGAGTTGGAATTGAATAAATTGAAATCGCAAATTACCATTGTAGAAAGTTTGATAAAATCTGAAAAGAATTAAAATTCAAATTTTTTGAACTTTATATCCGAATGAATCGGGGCTGTAGTTTTATCTTGGTTGATGAAGTTTAGTCTCAGAGAAGTTTCTATCAATTGTTCGGATGGTGTAATCAGATATATTTGACCGTTTATGTCAATATTTTTGGTTGTGAAATTGTATGCTTTTTCACGTTTTTCTTGCGGAGTCATTGTAAGCCATCTGAAACTTTCAACAAATAGTTTTTTGTTGTTTTTTTCTATACTTTCAGTCGGGAAAAATCTCTGCCCTCTGCCTTTATTTTCAATGTAGTTATCTTCTCTATGCTGTGTAACATTTTCGGGTTTTAGTATATCATAGTTCTCAAGAGTGCTTCCTGTCAAGATTTTCAGTTTACTGAATATTTCTTTATATAAATTGCTTGCAGCTTCGTATCCGTTGTTATCAGTCTCGATGCCGTTAGGATAATTGTATTTAAGCAAGATTGAACCGATTTCCGTACCGTTTTTATATAGAGGCAGGAATGTTTTTAAGGTATTTGCCATTTTTGTTGTATAAAATTCTCTGTTATAGCTGTGGAAAGGATTAACCGATATTCCAAACTCTTTTACACAGTCAGGATTTTGCATTATGTAACGACAGAGTTCTTCTGCTGATTCTTGAGATTGATTATCGGTTGGATTCCATCCTGCTGTAACAAATACAAGCGGAAGTCCGAGTTTTTCATAAATTTCTTTTACGGAATCTCGGACGCTGTGGAGTGTTCCTTCCGTATCTTTTATTTGAACAGCGGGTAAGTTTGCATCTTCAAACAGAGTTATATGCGAATTCCCTTGAAGAATATTGAAACCGAGTCGTTCATTTAGTTTTGCTATTCCACCCGTAAAGCGCGTTAAGTCATCCCATAAAATTGAACTAATTTGTTTTGAATTTTCTTTTAGGGGTGCTAATGCATTTCTCAGGCAAAAAGTACATTGTTCTCTGCATCCGCGTGCAAGATTGAGAACCTGAAACCATTTTGTTAGAAATGTGATTTCTTCAAGACTTGTGTTTTTGAAGACGGTAATATCACTTTGTATTCCTTCAAGTAAAGGCAGCTTTACTTTTTCCAACGGAAACGCAGTATCCCTGATTTGCGGCGAGATACTTTTAAGATAGTTATTTATTCTTTTTGCTTGAATTTCCATTAGTGTTTTAACATTTTTCTTATTTTGGGAATAATATTTTTTTGCTGAATAGCTGTTTGTGTCATTGCTCGCTTTCTACGTTTTATAGAATCTAGAAGCCGTTCTAGAAGATTATCGTATTCAGTTCCAAAATCAAGTCCTTTTGTTTGTTTAATTATTTGGGTAAGTTCTTTTATTAAACCGATTTCAGTACTGTCAAACTTAGATTTGTCAGCAGCTTCAATCGCGTCTGTAATGGATTTTTTTGCAGCATTTATTGTAGTTTGATATTGTTCATTTTGAGCAAATTCTTCATCTACAGGTACAAAATCTTTCATATCTTTTGCTGTTATAAGAGTTAAAGCAGGGTCTTTGAATACAGGTTGAGATTGGATTTCTTCTCTGATTTCCAGACTGTTTCTCTGACATTCGGGAGAAAGCCCTCTTCTGATTCTTGCTGCTTCAACTTCTGATTTAAAAAACTCATCCAGACTATGTTCTGAATCGTTTTCTATTGCACATGCAAAATTTAAGATAAATTGCGCCATATTGTGGCAGCCTTGATCTTGAATCTGATAGTCGTGTAATTCTTGTAATTTTGCAAATCTCTGTTTCAATTCTTCTGCCTGAGCTAAACGAAGAGCTCTTAGCATAGCTTCGTGTTCTCTATTTGATTTAAAAGAAACTTTATTTGTGTAGTTTAAATTAGAATTAAAATTTATTTTTTGTACTAACATTTATTCTCCTTAAGTGGTCATTATAAATAAAACCTATGAAAAAAATCTTTGCTATCTGAATTCTCTGTAATCTTTTATTCTTTCGTCCAAAAGTTTAGTAAATTCTTCACTCTGTTCAGGTTCAAGATTCTTAATAAGTGCACGGATTTCTGCTTCTGTGTCATCCTTCGGTCTTGAAATTCCGGTAAGGGATCTTAAATTTTGTGAACAATATTTGATTTCAGAAGGGTGTGTATTTTTTAATATAGCTTTGGCAACAACAAAATTTTCTCCCTCAAGTGCTATAATAAGCGGAGTTCTTCCGATTGAATCTTTTTTGCCGAAAAGAAAATAACTCTTTCTCAATTTTGCTGCAATATTGTCAGCAATTTCTACTTCTTTTGAGTTTTCAGGGTTAATGTATGTTTCTGCAAAAAAATGTCCGATATTTTCATCCAATTCATTTAGATTTGTATTAATTGTGTCCCTTTTTCCTATTATATTAACAGCTTCAGAAATTTGATTTAACGTAAAAACACCTTCTTTGTCATAAGCAGATTTTAGCTTTTCAATACTCTGCATTGCAATTGCTGTTTCTACAGCATCTATATAATCTTTTATCTCTCGATCATCAAGACCTCTCATTTCATTTCTATTCCAACGATTATATCTGTAATTATCTTCTTGTACCGGAATAGCTTTAATAAGCCTAATAATTTCTTTCATATCAAGTTTGCTTATATCTACGGAATGATGAGTAATAATTTTACGAAAATCATAAGGTCTAATCATATTCTTAATAGCTTGTATGATAGGAGGTTCTTGACCGGGTGGAGTAAACATCATGTCAATGGTTTCTGATGAATGAGCAAGAGTACTTACTAGGCAGCCTCCTTTATTTTTAATTGCCCAAGTTAAAGGTGTTTCGCCTGTTTGCGTATTAACAGCATTCATATCAAACTTTCCTTTTTTTGCAAAATGATCAAGAGTGCTTACCAATGAAGAAAAATACATGGAACCGCATTCATATTTAGATTTCATCATTATTACAAGTATATTATCTCCATTATAGTCTGTTGCCTTCCAGTTTATTTTCCCAAGAACACCTTCATCTTCATAATAACCCAGTGTTGACATAAAACCTGAATACCCTTTTTTCATTAATTCAATTATAAGAACGTCTCCACAAGAACATCTTTCATTCATATCCAAATTACCAAATTCTTTTTTTAGATACTCTTTCATTTGTGCGCGAGTAACGCCTTCTTCGCACTTCTTGTTATAATATTCAATAATTTGAAATATTTTTTGGCTCTTAATAGGCTCTTGGGCTTGAAAACCAGGATTTGTTTTAGAGCGTTGAATGTTGTTATTTTTATATTGATTTATTATGATTGGACTGATTCGCATTATAATTCTTCCTTAAGTATATTAATAATCTCTTCGCTTTCACACTTTGAGATTAGTTCTCTAATATAGAATCTTTCATATTTATAAAATTGCAGCAACAGTTTTACTAATCCTGTATTTTCTGCTTCTATAGCTTTGGTTAAAGGTGTTTGATCTATTCCATTTGCAGTTTTGAAATCATAATTCTGTTTTTTATCCAGAATTCTGATAATTTTACCCATTTTGCTCATTTTTTGTAAATCATTGATATCAATCTGAATATCACAAAGCAAATGACCGATAGTATCATCAATAGAGTTAAATGTTATTTTATTAAGTTCCAGTCTTTTTGACTTTGAGTTGTTTGTTATCGTTTCCACAAATGTTTCAAGTTGTTCTAATGTCAATTCTCCATTTTTCTCGTATAAAGATTTAATTTCATTGAGAGCTATTTGAGGCAACGCTTTATTTATATTTTCGGCATATCTGTCAAACTTGCTGTTAGCAGTAAATTCAACGATGTTTTTACCTTCGGAATTCTTCTCATATATATTAAAACTCGGGTGTAGAATTAATGGCATAAAATCCCAACTCCACAGTTCTTCCTCAATAGCCAGAAATACCAGGGGGTCGTCGTATGGCATTGTTTTATCCATAACATTTGCACTCGGAAATTTTGTTACATATTCAATATAACTATGCCTTTCTTTAACGGCATATTCCAAAGCAGAGATTAGCGGTCTTCTGGTGTCAACGTATGAAAGACATAAATTGCTTGCGTTTATCTTATCCGGAGGCAAATGGACGATTCTGTATATGACATCAAAATCTTTCTTTTTTAAAGCAAGTATTAAGGCATTTTCTCCATTTGCATCATAAGCATTCCAATTGACATCGTCTCTTGTCGCAAGGAATTTTAATAGATCTTCATTCCCTGTTTTTACAGCTTTCAGAACCAGAGTATCTCCTTCTCGGTTGCGTGAATTAATATCAATATCAGGATTTTCTGCAAAGAATTTTTCTACCAAAAACGGAGTATGAATACAATCTTCTAACTCAAAAATTTTAGTACTTTGATATTTTACATCTTTTAAGATTTCTCTAACTTCATCCGAAACATTTCCTTCTTGTAATAAATCAAGACACTGATTCAGGTTTTCACCTTTTTCTTTCAGAAATTTCAACAGTTCAATATTGTTGCTTTCAATTGCTCGAAGCCCTGCTGATTTTTCTATATCAAGATTAACTTCTTTCCAGTAATCTCCGTAAAGAACAGGTATGTTTGGATTTCTCTTCGGCAGCGGCTTCCAAAAGCGTAAGTCTTTCAATATTGATAAAAAAGAATTATTTAATTCTTCATACTCGGGAGTATTTGGTATGCTTGCTATTTGCAGCATCAGATAATCCATCTGAGCAATAAATTCGTGAGGATTTCCCTTCTTTAACTCTGAAAATGCTCTATAAGCATAGTGGAACTTTGTGATACAGTGGTCCTTGTAAGTTTTTTCTTTTATGCTGTCAATTGCAGGATTCAGCTCTTCTAAAGTATTAAATTGTTGTGTTGCACAAATTTCGTCATCTTTATTTTTTAGAATTCTGCTAAAAAGAGAGCTCTTTATTTTTCTGGCAATAGTAATAGTAAAACTCGTAGCTTTTTGGAGCAATGTATTGTTATTTCCAGATATGCAAATATCATATTCTTGAGACCATTTGTTTATAAAATCATTGTTCAAGAGTTCTTGATGTGTGCATCCTAAGCTTTTTAAAGTTTTTTTTGAAACTATAAGCTTTTCAAAATTAGGATTATTATTGGAAACTGCTGAAATCTTCATTAGCCTAATCTCACTTTTCTGATAGTTTCAACAGCACCGTCTAATGTTACAGGAGTTTTTGTTTTAATGCTGTTTCTTATAATATTTAGAACTGTTTGTGAGATTTTGCTTATAGACACCCCTTCCAACATTTCTGCCAGTTTTTGAATTGATTCAGGATTATTCAACGATTTTGTTATAGGTCTGTCTGAAAGCAATTTTCCTATAATGCCAATTCGTGAGTTTAGATCAGGATTTCCTACATAAATGCAAACTCCGAGTCGTTCCGAGTTTTCATAAAAAGCAGGTTCTATCTGGTTTAAATCATTAGTAGCCATAGCATAAATTATACCGTCCTGTTCTGCTGTCATAATCATATCTTTAAAGAAGTTTGTTTCTTCTACGTTGTGAGAATGCGCCATCATAGCACCGCTTGTTCTCGGAATGAGCTGTTGTGCTTCATCCATAAACAGAATGCTTCTTTCACCTGTCATTTTGAACTTATAAGCGAGCTGGTCGCGGACTTCCTGAGCATTTCTTGCAAGCTGATGGATATAAGAGCTTCCGATATTACCTGTATTTAGCGGGTATACAGGAAGTCCCATTTCGTTTGCAAGAGCTTTTATAATTGTTGTTTTACCGTTACCTGGAGGTCCGTGCAGTATGAATCCTTTTGTTATCGGTAATCTGTTTTCTCTTAGAAGGGTTAATGTCTCAGGTTGATAAATGTCGATAATTTCATCTCTTAAAGTCGTTTTAACATCTTCCATCCCCCCAAGATCTTCCAATTCTTTAGGATCGAGTTCCCCCATCGTCATTCTCGGGTATTTTGTATCATACATTATTGTAGAATCTTCCGAAATATTTAGTCTGTGTCCTGCATCTTTGGAAGATTTGGAAAGCATTTTTTCAATATCTTTTTTCTTGCGTATTGTTACTGCTGCATCAAAAGCTTCTTCAAGCTGAGTCCCGTTTATTACATAATCTGCAAGTGCATCATTAACTATAGCGGATACTGATGCAGCAACCATTCCGCTGCATCTTTTAGCCAGACTGTCCAATAATTTTGTATCGTTAAGAATTTTTGATATTTCTTGGTTGTCTTTTCTTGATTCAAGCAGGTTCTTAATTATTGCTCCTGCGGCTTTGCTGTCACAATGCTCAAAATGAATGACCGTTCCCATTCTGCCGTCACGAGTGAGTGAGTCCGGAAGACATTCAACTTCGTTTGTAGTTCCGATAAACAGAATCTTATTACGTCCGCGTTCTACTTCTTGAAGCAGGGTATTAACTTCTTCTGCACCATGTTGGGTTTGACCTTTTTGAAAATGGTCAATTTCATCCATTAGTAATATACTGGCTTCGCCTGTTTCATCAAATTTTGTAATTAATTGGTCTATGATTCTTCCTATATTTTTACTTGTTTCATGTACAAAAGAAGAGCCGACTTCTGACATTTTCAGAATATATAAAGGTATTTCCAAACTTCTTGCTAATGCTTTTGCCATATAGGTTTTACTTGTTCCCGGGTCTCCGGCAAAGACTCCGCCGGCAGGAAGTTGTATCATTGCATCTCTTAGTTTCTCAGCGTTTTGCCATGGTTTTAGAATGGATTCTTCTACATTTGATTTAGTAGACGGCATTCCCGCTATGCTTTCAAAGTCTTTTGCATCATAAACACTTGGCTGATAGCGTTTTAATACGGTATCATACATTGATGTTTTATTATATTCGTCAATTTCAGGAATGTTTTGTTCTTTTGAAAAAACTTTTATTCTTTCAAGTAATTCTTCCGTTGAAATTGTTTCATTTTTATCTGCAGCACTATATAAAACAGCATCGTCTATTACGTGTTTTATTTGTGCGATAGAAAATCCTTGAGTTTTATCCGCAATTTGTGTTATATCTATATTATTGAGCAGTTCTTTATTTTTAATATAGCGTTTGATATATTCTTTTCTTGCTGTTGTATCAGGGGCTTTAAAGCTCATAATTCTATCAATTTTCCCCGGTGTTAATATAGATTTTGGAATATTATCTGGACATTCTACAGAGAATATTAATAACGAGCCGCGTTTTGCCGTATCTGACATAATTCTGGAAAGCTGGTTTGTTAGCTGTCCTGTGTTTGTATTTTCCTCATACAGATTATCTAAACCTCGCATATATATAATTGCTCGTTGTTTAGTATTTGTATAATTCTTTTCTACAATTTCAATAAGCTGTCCGAGTTCTTCCGGAGTAGATATCTCAAAAACAGGCATTTGTGCTTCAGCCCCAAGAGCCGTTGTTAATACTGTTTTTCCATTCCCTGGAGGTGCTGAAATAAGTATTCCGTTTGGTATGGTGGTTTTGTTTTTATTTAATTCTTCTCCAATTTTTTCATCAAGTACAGGTTCTATAACACTTTTTCTGAGAGCAGTCTTTATTTTTTCCAATCCTGCAATGTATTCAAGGCTAGGAATGTCAGGAGTGTCGATTCTATGAAAAGCATCTGTGCCGGGAATTTTTATTTCTTTTCGTTCTTTTACTTCTTTTACTTCAACCGCAGGTTGTTCTGTTTGTGTTGGAGTTTCTGTTGTTTCTTTTTTTGTAAACATTGAGAAAAAGGATTGTTTAGGAGGTTCATCTTTTTTCTTTTCAATAATTGGTTCTGAAGCGGATTCAGCTTGTTTTGTATAGCTTTCTTTTGCTATAGTTTCTCTCAAAGGTGTTGTGTCTGTTTTTGGTTTTACAGTTTGAGAAGGAGGGGGTGTTTCTATTTGTTGTAATTGAGTTTTTGTTGTTTTTGAAACACGTTCTCTGATTTCTTCAGGAAGAATCGGATTTGTTCCTGCCGGTTCCAGGTTATCATCCAGAGCATAAATATTAGCACCTTTAGCAATCATTAATTTTGCAGCCTTGACACTTTGTGCAACTGCGAGTGGCGTTTTACCGTCTTTTCCTCGCAGTTCTAACAGTTCCCTAGCTTTTTTCGGGTTTTGTAATAACTGTTTTAAGGTTTCAAAAAAATCCTTTTTTACTATTGTATGTATAATATGGTCGCCGTTTATATCAACCGGGCTTATTAAATCTGTTTGCTGTCTTAAAAACAGTAGTGCGGATTTTTCATCATTGAACCTATTCAGAACTCTGAATAGCTCCGAATCAGTTGTGTTATTTGCTTTAAAATTCGTTTTTTTTATATTTGTGCTAGAAGTGTAATTATTTAAAATTTGCATAAAAAAATAGGTCTCCTGTTTATTGAAAACTTGTAAAAAATAAATTTGCGCCTGAACCGTTGAAAAATTAGCAAAAAAGTATTTAATCATATGATAGAAAAATACATCAAAAGAGAAGGAGTTTTCTCTAGCACTCGGAAGCTTACAGTATTGCAATGTTGTTGATATCCAAGCTTGGGGAAGAAAAAGCAGAAAAATTTTCCCCAATAATTGCTGTTGATTAGATTAGCAGTTTAATAAAGCACGAGCTTAGGCTTATATTGACATAAAAAGGAGAGAATTTGATTTTTCATAATTATATGAATGTCAAAATGAACAATATCTTTAATAAATCGTTTTATATTTTGAGAAGATAAGGAGATTGTTATGAAAAAAATATTGTTATTTGCTTTGATGGCTATGGTTTTGGCTCCAGCTTATGCACAGGAATGTCAATGTAAAATGAGTGGTCGTGAAATAATTAGCGAAATTAACAATGCAACCTGGAGTGGAGGTCTGGGCAGTTGGGATTTTGCAGAAGCTATTTATAATGTAAGAAATGATAGTTCTTTTCGAAAAGCACTTAAAGATTATATAGAATCAAGTTGCACAGTTGAAAATAATAAGATCAAATGCAGATAAATTTTGATGTAAAAAGTTGCTTAGTTTGATTAATACTTACAAAACACAATAAAAAAAGACGACTCTCAAAGAGTCGTCTTTTGTAAATGGGGCGCCTGATGGGATTCGAACCCATGCATATCGGAACCACAATCCGAGGTCTTAACCACTTGACGACAGGCGCCATAATTCCGACAAGTTTTAGTATATCAAATAAAAAAAAATTAGCAAGAGCTATTTGATAACAAATTATTAAGCCAATATTTACTTAACTTCTATGTTTATTGTATTATTGTCTTATATTGGAGGATTTAAGAGTAATGTCAATAGCTTTGGAACAAAAACAGGGATTAATTGCAGGTGATGGATTGCTGCCTGTAAAAATGGCTCAGTATGCGAAAGAAAACGGATTTGATGTTGTTGCAATTTCGCTTTCCAATGATAATTATTCCCAGTTGAAAAAATATTGTTCTAAAGTTTATTCATTCTGTCCCGGAGAAGTTCAGAAAATTGAAGATGCGCTTAAGGCAGAAGGAATAAAACAAATTACTTTTCTGGGTAAAGTTAATAAAACAGTACTTCTAAAACGTCCTAAATTTGATGCAAGAGCTCTTGATTTTATTAAAAAGGCAATTCGTCTTAATGACGATAAAGTTATGCTTATGATTATTGAAGAGCTTGAAAAAATCGGTATTACAATTTTAGACCAGACTTTGTTTATTAAAAATTTAATGATACCGTCAGGAGTTTTGGGTAAAGTTCAACCTACTCAAGAACAGGTTGATGATGTTAATTACGGTTATTGGCTGGCTAAAGAAAGCGGCAAGCTTGATATCGGTCAGTCAGTTGTAATCAAAGATAAAATGATTATGGCTGTTGAAGCTATTGAAGGTACTGATAAATGTATTAAACGCGGGTGCAAAATTGCGAAGAAAAATTCCCGCGTAATTAAGGTCGCAAAACCTCATCAGGATAAGCGTTTTGATATCCCTGCAATAGGGCTTCGTACTCTTAAAACAATGAAAAAATATAAAGCGGATTTGATTGCTGTTGAGGCAGGTGAAACTATTATTGTTGATCAGGAAGAAGTAATTAAATACGCAAATAAACATAATATTGTAGTAATGGCTGTGTAGTGTATATGAAAAAAGTTTTTGTAATAACGGGCGAATATTCGGGAGATATTCATGCCGGTCGCGTGGTAGAAATTCTTAAATCCCAAAATCCTGAAATTGAGGTTCAGGGAATTGGCGGAGATAATCTTAAGAATGCTGGTGCAACATTGTTTTGCGATCATTCTAAGATGTCGGCTTTCGGGTTTAATTTTAAAATGGCGATTGAGCATCTTGCTCTTGAAAAAGAAGTTTCCGAGTATATTCTTGAAGAGTACAAACCGGATTTGGTACTATTGATTGATTACGGGACTTTTAATCTGCGTGTAGCCAAACGATTAAAGGGTAAGGGGATAAAAGTATTCCATTATATTCCGCCTCAGGTTTGGGCAAGCAGAAAGTGGCGTATCAAAGGGATTAAGAAATTTGTTGATAAAGTGCTTTGTATATTCCCATTTGAAGTTGAAATGTATCAAAAAGAAGGAATTGATGTTCATTTTTGCGGTCATCCGCTTGTGAAACAGCTTCCTGAAAAAGCAGATAAAGAAGAATTTTTTACAAAACACGGATTGGATATAAATAGACCGCTTGTTTCAGTTTTTCCCGGTTCACGTCCGCTGGAATTGTTTTATTTAGCTGACACTTTTGTAAAATCAGCTAAGAGATTGCAGAAAAAACATCCTGAGTTACAATTCTGTATTTCGCATGCTCCTAATTTGAGCGATAAAATTTTTGATAAATATGTTAAAGATACTGATTTTAAAGTGATAAAAGGTGAAAACCATGCGCTTTTAAGCGTTTCTGATTCTTTGATTCTTGCATCAGGTACGGTTGCACTGGAAGCTTCTTTGTATCAGACTCCAATGATAATCGGATATCAGGGGCCATGGTTTATATATCTCGTTTATCTTTTAGTAAGATGTATCAAAAATGTCTCTCTTCCGAATATTATTACAGGCAAAGATATTGTGCCTGAGCTGGTGCAAGCTAAGTTTAATATTGATAATATTTGCTATGAAACAGAAAAACTTTTGTATGACAAAGAATATAGGGCAAAAACTATTAATGATTTGGGCTGTGTAAAAGGTTCTTTGACTGATAAATATTCTGCTCAGGAAGTCGCGCAATGTATTTTAGACACTCTTAGATAATATCTTTGTGCTAAAATAAAGATAAGAGGGAGGCGTCATGAATAAAAAAATATTATCGTTTTTATTGTCATTTTTTATTCTGTCATCTGCTGCTTTTGCAGAAGATGGGCTTCGGACAATGTTTTTGAATAACAAAACGGTTATTTGCGGTATCAATATAAGAAACTTTAATGCTAAAGATACAAACGGCGATGGCATTATTGATAGTGACGAAGAGAGCGGTAATTTTATTAACGCGGTTGAGCGCCTTGATGAAATTAAAGCTGCGGGGGTGAATGTTTTACATGTGCTGCCGATAACTCCTGTAGGTAAGTTGAAATCACTTGGTACAGCAGGCTCTTTGTATGCAATTGCGGATTTTGATTCTATCAATCATCAGCTTGTGGATTTGACATCCCAAATGGCTCCAATGGAGCAGGCAAAATATTTTGTCGATGAATGTCATAAACGAGGTATTAAGGTTGTTATTGACCTTCCTAGCTGCGGGGCTTATGATTTATTTTTAACTAATCCTGAGTTATTTATTAAAGATAAAAAACAGCTTTCAATTGTACCTACTGATTGGACTGATGTAAGACTTTTGAATACAGGTAATAATGAAAACCTTAATCAGGATGTATTAGATGCTCATAAGCGTTTTGTTGATATGGTTATGGATATCGGTGCAGACGGAATTAGAGCGGATGTTGCAACTCTCAAACCTTCTAAGTTCTGGGAAGAAATAATAAATTATTCAAGAGAGCGTAATCCTGAATTTTTATATCTCGCAGAAGCATCTGATTCATGGAGAGAGCCGCCGTCTAAGTATGCAGAGTTTACTCCGTATGACAAACTTTTAGAAGCAGGTTTTGACGGATACTATGGAAGTTTCTTTAATCTAAAAGATTGGAAAACTGCGGATGAGTTTATTGAACATATTAAGTTTAATAAAAAACTTTTGACATCATATTCGGAAGACAAAAGTGTAATAATGTCTTTTACAACCCACGATGAAGTCAGTCCTATTGTATTAAAAGGCGAAAATCTTTCTGTGATGATGGCGTGGTTGGAAGCGACATTGCCTTTTAATCCATACTTTATAGACGGATTCCAATTCGGCGATGATTACATATACCCATGGGCAAATTCTAAGGCTAAGTTTACTGAAACCGACGATGATTATTATTTTGTCCATAGAGGTAAGCTTGATATCTTCAATTATTCACGCAAGCCGCAGGGGAATTCAGAATTTGTAAAGGATAATTTTAAAAGAGCATTTGATTTTAGAAATAATAATCTTGATTTGGTAACAAAAGGAACCTGGTCTCCTATTAAAACTGATAAACCTTCTGTTTTTGCTTATACAAGAAGTTACCAGGGAGAGACTATTCTTGTTGTTGGGAATTTAGATTATAAACATTCACAAAAACGTGCTAAAATAAAAGTCTCAGGTATTAAGAAAGATGATGTTCTTGAAATTATTCAGGGGCAGGGAAATTGTAAAACCCGTAAAAATAAATTGTTTGTTGATTTAGAAGCGGGACAAATTAGAGTATTTAAAATTTAACGAGGTATATATATGCAAAGAATGGTATCAGGAATGCGTTCCACAGGTAAATTACACTTAGGTCACTATTTGGGTGTAATTGATAATTGGCTTAAACTCCAAAACGAGTATGAATGTTATTTCTTTATTGCGGACTGGCATGCACTGACTACTAAATATGATAAAACAGAAAATTTGAAAAATGATGTTCTGGAAGTTGCAATGGATTGGCTGGCATGCGGAATCGATCCTGAAAAATCAACTATTTATGTTCAGTCGCAGGTTCCTGAAATTGCAGAACTTCATATTTATTTAAGTATGATTACGCCTCAAAATTGGGTAGAACGTGACCCGACCTTGAAAGATATGGCGAAAATACTTAAATCAAAAGAAGGTATGGCATCTCAAATTAATTACGGCTTAATGGGTTATCCTGTCTTGATGTCTGCTGATATTATGATGTTTAATGCTGACTTTGTACCTGTTGGTATTGATCAGGTTGCTCACGTTGAACTGACTCGTGATATTACAAGAAGATTCAATAATATTTATAATACTGACTTCTTCCATGAAGCTCAGCCTAAATTGAACGCTTGTTCTCTTATTTGCGGTCTTGACGGCAATAAGATGGGCAAATCTTTTAATAATGATATCAAGATTTCCGATACTGCGGAAGCTACAGCTAAAAAGGTTATGTCTGCTATAACAGATAGAAGCAGAATGAGAAAAGACGATCCTGGACATCCTGAGGATTGTGAAGTAGCTTACAAATACTGGAAAATATTTGGTACGGAAGAAGAAGTTGAAACAGTAAAATGCGAATGTGAAAAAGGTGCTCGCGGATGTGCGGATTGTAAACGTCAGCTGGGTGCAAAAATCAATGCGCGTTTTGCTGAAATTCGTGAACGCAGACGTTATTACGAAGAACATCCTGAAATTGTTAAACAAATTCTTGCGGAAGGCTCTGCAAAAGCTCGTGTAGAAGCTCAAAAAGTTCTAAAAGAAGTAAAAAGTTTAATCGGAATGTACTAGCAAAAAATATTTTTACGTTATTTTATAATAATATGAAAATATTAAGCCCATTACGTACATTTGCACTGGCAGCTGTTGCAGCTGCTCCATTATTAACTACTCCTGTTTATCCGCAGACAATCAAACAGGATACATTTGAGCATACAATTTCTGCATCAGGAAGCTCGAGCTTTAATGCACTAGCTGGTGCACCTTCTCCAAAAGTAAAAATTGAAGGAGTTGAACGCAATGCAGTAATTGTAGTTGATTTAACCAAAAATGTTTTATATAAATACGATGAAAAAGGTGTTCCTGAAAAAGCATATCTTGTGGCAAGCGGGAAAAAATCAACTCCGACTCATACAGGTGTTAGGATTGTAACCCATACAGAGACTTATCCTTATCGTACAGCTCCTAAGGCTTCAAAAAGACGCCGTGCTCCAAGAGATTACGGCCCGAAGATTATTTGCTTAAATAAACTTGACCCTAAAACAGGCGAGCAGTCGCCGACAGGAGAATTTATACATGGTAATAATAATCCTGCAAGTATAGGCAAATATGCTTCTCACGGCTGCATTAGAATGGATAACGAAGTTATTAAACAGCTGTCGCAAGAAGTAAAACGCGGAGATATTGTAATAATTAAATAATTATTACTTTTTCTTGTCCGTTCTTGTTCTTACAGAAATTCTTATTGGTGTTCCGAAGAATCCGAATGCTTCTCTCAGCTTGTTTTCTAAATATCGTTTGTAATGCTCTTTTAATAAGTCTTCATTGTTAGCAAACAATAAGAACATTGGCGGGTGAACAGCTGCTTGAGTCGCATAAAGAATCTTTAAGCGTTTGTTTCTGATAGTTTGAGGCGGATTAAGGGCATAAGCTTCATTAATAACCTTGTTCAATAAACCTGTAGAAACGCGTTTTGTGCACTCAGCATAAACTTCTTCCACTTTTGTGAAGATTTGGTTTAATCTTTGATGAGTTACTGCGCTTATGTAAATCTTTGGAACATAATCCAAGAATGGTATTTCGTGTGCAATCATTTGTTCAAATTTGTTGATTGTATTTGATTTTTTATCTTCAATCAAATCCCATTTGTTGATTGCAATAACCATACCTTTACCTGCTTCAGTAATAATAGAAGCGATTTTTTTGTCTTGGTCTGATATTCCGTTAACAGCTTCCGTTGCATCAATTACCATTAGTGCAACATCACATTCACGGATAGAACGGATAGCTCTGTCTACAGCGAATTTTTCTACACCGTAGTCAACTTTTGCTTTTTTACGAATACCTGCTGTATCAATAATAACAAACTCGCGGTCATTGTATTTTAATCTTGAGTCTATACTGTCACGAGTTGTTCCTGATATATCGGATACGATTACTCGTTTTTCTCCAAGAAGAGAGTTTACAATTGAAGATTTGCCTGCGTTTGGTCTTCCAACAATTGCAATTTTAATAGTATTGTCTTCTTCAACTTCTTCTTCGATTTCAAAATCTTTTGTAATTTCTTCTAATAAATCACCAACACCGCCTGAACCGTGCAGGGCAGAAATTGCAATAGGGTCACCAACTGCAAGTGAATAAAAATCGCTTATCATAGTGATTTGGTTTGAAGAATCAACTTTGTTAACTGCAAGATAAACAGGTTTACCTGATTGGCGTAGAATATTTGCAATATCCATATCAACAGGAGTTGCGCCTTCTATACCGTCAACAATGAAAATGATTTTTTCAGCTTCTTCGCAGGCAATACGAGCCTGATCATAAATTGAAACCATAATTTCATCTTCGTCACCCGGAACGATGCCGCCTGTGTCGATAACTGTGAATAGTTTGTTTTGCCATTCTACATCAAAATATATTCTATCTCGTGTGACACCAGCCATGTCATCTACGATTGATTGTCTTTTTCCTACCAGACGATTCACGAATGTTGATTTGCCGACATTCGGACGTCCTACTACAGCGATAATTGGTTTTCTTTTCATAATAA
>JAMPIM010000022.1 GCA_023662705.1 Candidatus Gastranaerophilales bacterium
ACTCATTATGTCAATAGTTTCTTAAAAGAAGAACGGTTTCCCCGTTCTTCTTTTATTTAAGGAGTGTTATGAAACAAGATATAAACCGCTTTGAAATCTTAGAGAAAATTACACCTCTTATCGAGAATACTGCAATGCGTTACAATCTTATTCCGATTGAAATTGAATTCACAAAAGAAAACCACAGATGGTTTCTTAGAATTTATCTCTATTCTTATGAAAAAGATGTAACTCTTGATGATTGCGAAAAGGTTACAAGAAGTCTAAATGATTTTCTGGATGAACTTGTACCTGTTAAGTACTATTTAGAGGTATCTTCTCCGGGATTAGAGCGCAAATTCAAGTCTGATAAAGAATTTGTTATCTTTAAAGGCAGAAGAATCAGTTTAAAGCTTAAAAGCCCGCTTGAAGGTGAAACAGAAAAGATTTTTAAAGGTGAAATCTTGGACTGGGATGAAAATGAAGGATTAAAATTCTTCCGTTTTGATGACGGAGAAGAACTTCAAATCCCAAAGGAAAACATTCAGTCCGCTAAATTATATATTGATTAAAAAAGGAGATATAGAATGATTAAAATCGGTACAGCATTATTTGAAGCTTGTGAAGAGCTTGAAAGAGAACGCGGAATATCCAAAGATGTTCTGATTGCATCATTATGCGATGCAATGGTTGCAGCATATAAAAAACACATGCATGTTAAAGAAGCAGCTAATATTGAAGCAATTTTAGACGAACAAACAGGTGAAATCGGTGTATTTTCAACTAAATTAGTTGTAAAAGAAGTTGAAGACCCTGAACTTGAAATTTCTTTAGAAGATGCTCAGGAAATTGACGACGAAGTTGAAATCGACGACGAAGTTAAGATTGAAGTTACTCCTGACCAGTTCGGCAGAATCGCTGCTCAATCAGCTAAACAGGTTATTACACAAAGAATCAGAGATGCTGAAAGAAACAATATTCTTAACGAATTTATGGAAAAGAAAGGCACTTTGACAACAGGTATTATTCAAAGAGTTGAAAACCGTAATGTTATTGTTAATATCGGTAAAACCGATGCTATTATGCCTCAAAGAGAACAAATTCCTCGTGAATACTACAAACCTGGTAACAGAATCAGAGTATTCGTGCTTAACGTAAAAGAAACAAACAGACTTCCACAAGTTATTGTTTCTCACGCTCACGCAGAAATCGTTAGAGAATTGTTTGAACTTGAAGTTCCTGAAATTGAAGACGGAATTGTTGAAATTAAATCAATTTCACGTGAAGCAGGTTTCAGAACCAAAATTGCTGTTTGGTCAAATGACCCTGAAGTTGATTCAGTAGGAGCTTGTATCGGACCTCGCGGTTCAAGAATCCAAACTATCGTTGGTGAATTGAAAAACGAAAAAATTGATATCGTAAGATGGTCTCCGGATCCTGTTGAATACATTGTTAACGCAATTTCACCTGCAAGAGTTGTTTCTGTTGACATTATGACTGATGATGAAGAAACAAAAGACGCTCTTGTTGTAGTTCCTGACGATCAACTTTCATTAGCAATCGGCCGTGAAGGTCAAAACGTAAGACTTGCTCACAGATTAACCGGTTGGAAGATTGATATCAAGAGCATTTCTCAAATGGAAAACGAAGAAGCTTCAAGAGGTGTAAATAATTATGATTATGAAGACGCACCTGAGGAAGAAGAAAGAGCTGTAGATTCAGACGAAATCAATGAAGAAATTGAAGAAGAAATGAATCAACAGGCTTATGACGAAGAAGATATTGCTGCTGAGGAAGTCGAAGAAGAAACTTCAGAAGAAGAATAATAAAATTAAAACCCTCTGTTAATTACAGAGGGTTTTTTAATATTTCATAAGCCTGCGGGAAATTATATGCTGTGGGCTTAGGAATACATTCGACTCCGTTTACCTCTGCTATATGTTTAATATTATAAGCTCCCGAAATTATCACAACTTTTGTATTCAAATAAGCTTTAAATCCTTTTATTTGCTCGATGAACCATTCTCCGGCGTATTGTGGCTCAAAATCCGATTCCATTTGTAAATCTGTTATTATAATATCAAACGGGGCATTATTGTATTCCATAAGCTTGTCATAGCCCTCTCTTGCTGATTCAGCTAAAACAATTTCTGCCTCTTCGAAGATTTCAGAAACTATTTTTTTATGATATTCTCTCCAACCTTCAATATCGTCAACTATTAGGATTTTCATTTTCTTAAACATTCAGCCCCATCCAAATATACAAACTCGGGAACAAAATTTTCCCCGCAATTAATTACGATTAATACTCTAAGGCATTTTGCAAGAGCTCCTTCCACATCAAGCTCATTGAAACACATCATTGCAACATCTTTCCATTTAAGATTTATTCTTGCATATTTTGCAGGAAAATCAGCATTCAAATCAGGTGTCAATGTAAAAATAACATGAGAAATATGACTGAGCTCAATTTTGTTGCGTTTAACAATCTCTGTTAAAAGCTTAATCGTAGCACTTCCGATTGCTTCGGATGTATTTTCATCAACGGTAATTGCTCCGCGAATACCTTTTGTAATCATAACTTCTCCTATAAATAAAATAATACTGCCAGAGTTTGAGCGGTTAAAAGATAACCCTCATTTTCTTTTTGTTTAAGCCAATTTTTAATTTCAGATTTCTTAACCCAAATTCTGTCAACAATTACCCCGCCATCACTTACTGGTGGGTAAATACATTCTTTATCGTTGATTTTTGCTATTGCAAGAGTTACTGTTTCAGAAACACAACCTGCTGAACTGGCAACATTTCTTGCGACAATATTAATCTCATCCGCAACAAGTCCTGCTTCCTCTTTTAACTCGGCTTTTATTGCATCTTCAAGACTTTCACCTGCACGTTCATCGCCAACCAAACCTGCGGGTACTGCTATTGAATATTTACCCCTGTTTTCAGCTTGTAAAGGCGGACGCTCTTCTATGAGAAATAATACCTCGTCCTCTGTTTCAGGCAGAATTACCACAACATCAGAAGCATTGGGTCTGTGTGCATAAACCCATTCATTACCGCTTTTTGACGGAGTACTTTTTAGTTGTAAATATTTTGTATTATATAAAACTTTGCTCATATTTAGTTACAGGAATCTTAACACAAAATTCCGTGTATTCTCCTTCTACACTGTCTACCGTTAAATCACCGTTATGCGCTTTTGTTATTTGTTGAGACAAGTATAATCCAAGCCCTGTGCCGATTTTACGAAATTTTTTCTCCGCTGAATAGTATTTATTAAATATTTTATCAATATCGCGCTGAGAAATACCTGCTCCGTGGTCTTTAACTTTGATTACAACATAGTCGGGAATTTCTCCGATTGTAATTTCAATAGGTGATTTAGGTTCACCATATAAAATAGCATTTTGTATAAGGTTTTTCATAACCCTTTTTAACTGAAACCTGTCAGCAAGCACTCTAATGTCCCTATCTTGGATAAATTTGAGTTTATTTCCTGTTTTAAGCGCAATTGGTGACATTTCTTCAATAACTTCAGTTATAAAAGACTTAAGCATAACATTTTCTTTATAAATCTTAAGCTTACCTATTTTGTATGTTTCCAGAACTGTTTGAACAAGTTCTAACAAATCCCTGTTAGAGGTTTGCATATTTTTAAGGGCAAGACGCTGTTTTTCGCTTATTTCACCAAAACTTTCGTTTAGAAATAACTCAATCATATTGGTTTCTGCAACAATCGGAACTTTTAAATCGTGGGTTAGTGTCGCAACAAAGTCTTCTTTTAAGCTTTCAAGCTCTTTCTGGTCTGTAATATTTTTTATAATAACAATATGGCGATTTTTTTTGTCTTCAATTTTTAGAGCAACAGAACTCGCAGTAAAGTTTGACGATTTATCATTAATAATAACGATTTCGTCATTTTTAAGAGTTGAAATAGGTTTTCCTTTAGGAGTTTCTATATATTCTGCAATAAGCTTTCCTATTAAATCTTTACCTTCAACTCCCAACCATTGAGCAGCCAGAGGAGTGGTTCTCAAAATTTTTCCATGCTCATCTATAATAACAAGTCCATCAGATAAAGAATTAATAGTTGCTTCCAGAATCTTATTCTGTTTTGCAAGTTCGTTTTGATACTCAACAATCATTGTTTCTCTGTCATGCAGGGTTTCAATCATTCTGTTAAGACTCTCGGTCAGATGTTCAGAATCGGGAATATCGATATTTTTGATTTTCTTTGATAAATCCCCATAACGAATTGAATTGACTGTTTTTGTAACATCACCTAAATAATCATTAAGTTTATTCCATCTTTTTTTTGTACCCCTTACTACATAAAAAAGATAACCCATTATTGCAAGTATAAACAGCATTAGAAGCGTATAATACTCATTCCCTGAAAACTGCAAAATATCCAAAAGCATGCTCCATATAGTCATTTTAAAATTTTATGATATAATTATACTGGAAACTGGGTTGTTAGTAAATGAGTAAGATTTTAAAATATGCTTTAGGAGTTGCAGCACTGCTTAATACAGCAGCATGTTATGCTGTAGAAAAATTCGATGTACTGCCTGATTTACCTGACCCGTTAGCTTATGCAGTTCCTCCGGCAGAAGCAGCATCTGTAACAGGAAATGTCAGCAGTTCGGTTTTAGGAGCACAATCTATCGGCAGCGAACCTAGCATGGTATCTGTAGTTTTATCATTAATTTTTGTGGTTTTATTAATTTATCTTACAGGAATTATTTATGCAAAACTTAACAAAGTCGGTTTCAAAACTTTAAAAAGACAACAGGGAGATTTTGCAAAATCTCATGTTTCTGTAGTTTCGACTACCCAGTTAGGAAATAATAAGACACTTCATGTTGTTGAATTAGACGGAAAAAGAATGCTTATCGGAGCTTCTTCTTCAACTATTCAGTTAATTAAGGATTTGGGTTCAATTCATAACGCTGAATTTGATGAAGAATATTCACATATCGAAATTCCTAATATTAAGATTCCAAAGATTGAAATACCTAAAATCGAAATTCCGTCAATCGGTTTTACAAAATTAAAAACCCAGACTCATAAGAATATAGAAGAGCTTGCGCAAGAACAGGAAGAAGAAACAGCTTCATTTGAAACAAATCCTATTGAGAATGAGAACCCTGATGTAATAATAGATTCATTGTTCTCTACTCAAAATCATACTGAAGAAGTGCCTGTAGAAAAAAATGAACATTCTGTTGACCCTGATGAATATGCGCTTTATAAGAAATATCTTGGATAGGAATTATTAATGGAAAAGTGTGTAAAGATAGGTAATAAGCTTGTCGGAGACAATTACCCTTGTTTTATTATCGCAGAAATAGGGATTAATCATAACGGCTCTGTTGAATTAGCTAAAAAAATGATTGATTTAGCTGTTAAAGCCGGCTGTGATGCCGTTAAATTTCAAAAAAGAACTGTTGATGTAGTTTATACAAAAGAAGAACTCGCTAAAGAGCGTCAAAGTGTTTTCGGGAATACCAACGGCGATTTAAAGCGCGGTTTGGAATTCGGATATAACGAATACTCACAAATTGACGAATACTGTAAAAAACAAGGTATTATGTGGTTTGCTTCTTGCTGGGATGAAGCTTCGGTTGATTTTATAGACCAATTTAATGTTCCTTGCTATAAGATTGCATCAGCTTCATTAACAGATGACAATCTTTTAAAACACACTAAATTAAAAGGAAAACCAATTTTATTATCTACAGGCATGAGCACAATGGATGAAATAAGACATGCAGTTGATATTCTCGGGACTGATAATCTTGTAATTTATCATTGTACTTCAACTTATCCGTCAAATGCAGAAGAAACCAATTTAAAAGCGATTGAAACCCTTAAACGGGAATTTGAATGTCCAATTGGTTACTCGGGACACGAAAGAGGCATAACTCCTTCTGTCCTTGCGGTTGCTCTTGGAGCATGCTCAGTAGAACGCCATATTACAACTGACAGAACAAACTGGGGCTCGGATCAGGCAGCAAGCCTTGAGATGACAGGTTTGTCACACATGGTTAGAGATATTCGTCAAGTACCTGCTCTTTTAGGAGATGGTATAAAAGTAGTTTATGATAGAGAAGTTCCTATTAAGGAGAAATTACGCAGATGTTAACCTTCCCTAAAACAATAAAAATGGTTATTACTGATTTTGACGGAATTGTAACTGATAACTGTGTCTATATCGGTGCAAACGGAGATATGAGCCGCAAACTCAATTTTAAGGATGTTATGGCTTTTTCTTTACTTAGAAAAAACGGGTATAAAATCGGAATAATTTCAGGTGAAGCAAATTCTGCAATAGAAATAATTGCTAAAAAGTTTCAGGTAGAAGAAGTTCATCAAGGCATAAGAAACAAGATTGAAGTTCTTAACTCAATTATAGAAAAATACAATTTATCTGAAGAAGAATTTGTTTATATAGGTGATGACGTTAATGATTATGACTCTTTATGCCGCGCAAAATATTCGGTAACAGTTCCGGGTGCTGTTGAAAAAGTGAAAACCGTAGAAGGGATTCAAGTCACAGAAACAAAGAGCGGAGAAGGTGCTTTTAGAGAAGTTGTGGATGCTATTTTAAGATAGAAACCAGACCTTCAAGAGCCAGAAAATAACTTTTTTCACCAAATCCTGCGACTTGTGCCGCGCAAACTCCGGATAGCAATGAAGTGTGTCTGAATTCTTCTCTTGCGTGGATGTTTGTCATGTGAATTTCTATAGTCGGAATGCTTACTGCTGCAATCGCATCTCTTATTACAACACTTGTATGAGTGTATCCGCCTGCATTAATAAGAATTCCGTCATATACTCCGCGGGCATTTTGAATCTTTTCGACAATCTCACCCTCATAGTTACTCTGCCAAGGAGTAAGTTCTACATTAAGAGATTTTCCGTACTCAACAAGCTCATTTTCAATATCTTTAAGCGTCTTGTTTCCGTATTTTTCAGGTTCGCGTGTTCCGAGCATATTCAGGTTTGCACCGTTTATAAGGAGTATTTTCATAGTAATACCTTTCATTTTAGCTGTACTTATTATACAATAATTTAAAGAATAGAAGAAGTGAGGAACAAAATGATTAACAAACGTTGGTATGACAGTGATCCTATTTTAAAAGAAGCATTAGAATTATTGAGATTACAACCTGATGAAACAAAATCAGAAGCTGCTGAATTTATGCTTAAACTCCAAGAACAGGTTGCAGCAGAAGTTATAGACCATGTTTACGATATTATTAACACATATCAAGGAAAAGGCAATCGTTGGTATGATAACGACCCTATGCTTATTAAAGGGGTTGAGTTATTGAGAAACGCTCCTGCGGATATTCAGAGAGTTGCAGCGTTGAAACTTCTTCTTGCACTTGAAAGAAAAAGCTTTGAAGGAGTTGAAATCTAAATGAAAGACGTTCAAAACCAGACAGATTCCCGCGGGGTTGATATCCAGAAAGTTGGTGTAAAAAATCTTGAAATGCCTCTTGTTATCCAGAGAAAAGATGATGAAGACAAGGTAATTTATGCATCAGCTACTGTTGGAGTATCACTTCCAGCGCATTACAAAGGTACTCACATGTCTCGTTTTGTTGAGGTTTTGAACGAATGGAGAAGCAAAAAGAGCCTTGGAATTGACATGAAAGGCTGCGTTGAAGCGATTGTAAACCGTCTAGATGCTAAATCAGGATATTTAAAATTTGATTTCAAGTACTTTATAGATAAAACTTCTCCTGTAACAGGAATTTCTGCTCCAATGTGCTATGATTGTACATTTGAAGGCATACTTGATAACTATGGTGAAGAAGATGAGGAATACAGATTCTTTCTTGGCGTAAAAGTTCCTTGTACAACTCTTTGTCCGTGTTCAAAAGAGATTTCCGAATATGGTGCTCACAACCAGCGTGCAATTGTTTCTGTTAAAGTTACTTATCCGGAAGACGAACATATTTGGTTAGAAGATTTGGTTTCAGATATTGAAAAATGCGCATCATCAGAACTTTATCCACTTCTAAAACGTGAGGATGAAAAATATGTTACCGAACATGCTTATGATAATCCAAAATTTGTTGAAGATGTTTTGCGCGATGTGGTTCTGTTACTCAGAAACGATGACAGAATAGATTCATTTGAAGTTGAATGCGAATCATTAGAAAGTATTCATAACCATTCAGCTTGGGCATATCAGCAAGAAGGTATGTAATATAACTTAATAGTATTGCCCTGTTTGGGAATCTAATATACAATAATGTGGGGAGGAGTCTACAACTCCTTGGTAAAGTTGATTTTTTAAGGAATATAAAATGAGAGATTTTAAAAAGTGGGGATTTGCACTTTTCGGGCTGTTATTTAGCGTGTTGCCTTCATCTGCTGCAATGTCATTCCCTAATATTAATATCGGAATGCAGACAGCAAATACTCCGCAGGATTTTACAAACGGTTTGCAGATTTTAATCTGGTTAACTATTTTAACTCTTGCTCCCAGTATTTTGATTATGACAACATCATTCGTAAGACTCGTCGTTGTATTATCGCTTACACGTCAGGCAATCGGAGCAAGTAACTTACCTCCAAATCAGGTTTTAACAAGCTTAGCGTTAATTCTTACATTCTTTATTATGGCACCGACTTTTAATGAAATAAATGAAAAAGCTTTACAGCCGTATATGAATAATCAAATTACACAGCAAGCAGCCTTGGATAGAGGGATTGAACCGATAAGAACCTTTATGTTCAAACAAACCCACGAAAAAGAGCTTGCACTGTTTGTTCGTATGGCAAAAATTGAGAAACCTAAAACTAAAGATGATGTGCCGACTTATGTGCTTTTACCATCATTTATATTGAGTGAGCTAAAAACTGCATTCACAATCGGCTTTGTTGTTTATCTTCCGTTTCTGGTAATCGATATTGTCGTATCTTCCGTTCTGGTTTCAATGGGGATGATGTTCCTGCCTCCAACAATGATTGCGCTGCCGTTTAAACTTATTATGTTTGTTATGGTTGACGGTTGGTATTTGATTGTTCGCTCTTTAGTCGAAAGTTTTGTGAGGTAATAAATGCAAGATATCGTAATAACACTTCTACAAAAAATGTTTATTCTTACTTTACAAATCTCAGTTCCAATTCTGTTAGTTGGGGTTGTAATCGGTTTAATGGTCAGTATTTTCCAAACTGTTACACAGATTCAGGAATCAACATTGACATTTGTACCTAAAATTGTTGGCTGCGTAATCCTTTTGATATTCCTTTTACCTTGGATGTTCAGCGTATTCATTACAACGGTCAACGAATTTATGTCAATGATACCGCAATTAATAGGGGCAATGTAAGAAGTGTTCGGACTTGATGTACTATTTTCGGTAAGCAATATAGTCTTGTTTATGGCAATTTTAACAAGACTATCCGGCTTGTTTGCATCAGCTCCGTTGTTTTCAACTTATCCTATTCCACAGCAGGTAAAAGTTTGGCTTGCTGCCGTCATTGCATTTATATTATTTCCGATTGTTCAAGCAAATGCTCATTTTGCAGTACCAAATTCAGCTCCTGCATTAACACTTATTCTTTTTAAAGAATTTCTTGTCGGCTATGCCATCGGATTCTGTGCAAACATTTTATTCATTGGCGTTGAACTGGGTGTAAATACGTTTGCTATTCAAATGGGTTTATCTGCCGATCAGGCATTAAATCCTGCCTCCGGCGGGACATCTCCTGTTATAACGCAAGCTTATACTTATCTTGCAACTATGATTTTTTTAGGGCTGGGAGCTCATCAATGGTTGTTTTCGGCAATATATAACAGTTTCAAAAGTATGCCTGTCGGATACACGGTATCCTTTTCACCACAGATATTTGAACAAATACTTATAGTAACAGGACATGTTTTTTCAGTGGGATTAGGAATTGCAATTCCTATTTTCAGTGTATTATTTATTACGGATATTCTCTTAGGTTTTACATCTAAAATGATGCCTCAGATGAATATCTTTATGGTATCTATGCCATTAAAAATATATTTAGGCCTATTATTATCACTTATATTTATGCGACCTATGGCAGAATATCTGGGAGTAATAATAGAACAGTTTATGACAAAAATTTCAGTAATATTCTAGGATAAAAAATGGGCAACGAAGCAGCAGAAAAAACCGAAGAAGCCACCACCCGACGGCGAACGAAAGAGCGCGAACGAGGCAACGTAGCTAAAAGCAAAGACATGGAATCCGCCATGGTAATGGTCGGAGGAATTGCCTTGCTCTGTGTGCTTGCAAAACACATGTTTACAACAATAACAAGCATGATGAAAGATACTTTTACAAACTTGAATCCTGCTTCAATTGATACTTCCAGCATCGTTGGCTTACTCTATCCTTATTTCAGATATTTAGGAATTATAGTTGTTCCGTTCCTGGTTCTTATAGCAATTCTTGCAATTGTTGTAATAAGAATGGACGTTGGTCAGGTATTTGCTTTAGAAAAAGTAAAAATTGATCTTCAAAATCTCAGTCCTAAAAGAATGCTGGAGAATGCAAAACGAATTGTTAATCCTTTCCAACCGCGTTCAATGGTGGAATTCGTTAAATCAATTCTTAAAATTGTTATTGTAGCAGCATGCGGTTATTCTGCCGTAAATAGCAGAAGAGGAGACTTAATAGGACTTGTCGGCTTAGAAATTCCTATTGCATTACAAATTGTCGGTTCTATTCTTATTCACATGATTATTAATATGTGCCTTGCAATGCTGATTTTAGGTTATTTAGATAAAAAATACCAGACTTATGAATACGAAAAATCAATTAAAATGACAAAGCAGGAAGTCAAAGACGAGCACAAAGACACTGAAGGGGATCCGAAAATCAAAGCCCGCATCAAATCAATTCAAATGCAAATGGCACGCCAGCGCATGATGTCTGAAATTCCGACAGCGGATGTTGTTGTAACCAACCCAACGCACTATGCAGTTGCAATAAAATACGACAAAACAAAAGCACCTGCTCCGATTGTCGTAGCAAAAGGGGTTGATTATCTTGCATTCCAAATTCGTGAAATAGCAAAAGAAAATAAAGTTCCTATCGTTGAAAACAGACCAATTGCCAGAGCTTTGTATAACAACGTACCTATTGATGGAATGATACCATCAGACTTGTACGTTGCTGTTGCAGAAATTCTGGCATTTGTATATAATTCTAAGCATAATAATGAGTAATTTCTCCTCGTAGCTCAGCCGGATAGAGCGCAGGTCTCCGAAGCCTGAGATCGCGGGTTCGAATCCCGCCGAGGAGGTTTTGTTATTAATTGTTCTTCTCTTTAAAAATTTTTAAGATTGTCTGATCACTAATATCATGTTTTATAAGCATTTCTTCTATATTTTTATAAAATTCGGACTGAAAAACAGTTTGATACAATCCTTTACTCGGAATTTTTGTCAAAAGAAACTTTAATACTGATAAATTTTGCCCCTCAATAGCTTTATCTATTGCTGTTCTTCCTAGGTCATCACATGACTCAAAATTATAACCGCTTCTATCAATTATATCAATTACTTCAGATAGCTGCTTTATTTCATCAAAGTTTTTTGGATAAATTTCTGTAATAAAATGTCCTATGTTTTCACCAATATCACTGATTGATTGATTAGAAATTTCACTAAAATACGGTTGTTTTATATAATCCAAGAGTTGAGTAATATCAAGGAAACCTTCTTGTTTATAGTATTCTCTCATTTTTGTTAAATTTTTTAATGCAAGATGTTTTTCAAACACCTTTAGTAGATCACTACTTATATTTCCTATTTTTTTAACATTAATATATTCAAAAATAGTTTTACCTTTATATGTTGCATCTAAATCAGGTTTTCGGGCAAAAAAATCTTCTTTTGCTAATGATTTTATATTCCCTGAATTTAAGAGCATAAACGAAGCAGGAGGAGTATCAGGATGAGTGTTATTTATATCAGATTTCATTGATAACAAGCTAATATAAGGTGAATTTTCTTTTTTTATTGCTAATTGGAGTGGTGTAAGTTTTGTCTTTGGATTAATATAATTCGCATCTACATGATCTGAAATACAAATAGATAACGGACTAAAGCTATTAAAGTGTTTTAAATTGTTAATATCAATCATATAGGCATTGTTACCGTTAGAATCAACAACATTCCAATCTACTTTACCATATTTACCAATATTATTTATACGATGCAAAGCAAATAACATTTTTTCATCATTTCGTTTTACAGCACGAATTAACAAAGTATCCCCGTTAGAATCTTGTGAATTTATATCAATATCAGGATGAGTGTTAAAAAATTCTTCAACAAGAAGCCAATTGTCAATAAATGACTCCAACTCAAAGATTTTATCGCTTTGCACCTTATCAGGGTTTAATGTCGATTTGGGCGGAATATGTTTTAGCGAAGTAAAAATTGCCTTTATTTTAGCCCAAAAAGAAGTTTTAGGATTTACTGCGTTTGTATTATTAACTCTTTGAACAATTGGCTGCATACCTCTCTGTTTGGCTCTTAAGCCTGTAGAAGCAATATTATTTGCACTTATCTGTTGTATTTTCATTATCAATTCCTGAATGTTTATAGACTTTAATTATAAAACTTATAAAAAATAAATTTGCGCAACTCAAACATTGCTTGTATTTTTCCCTTAAAATATGTTATAATTAGGATTATTATAGGAAGTACAGGACAATATAAGTGGGCTTTTTTGATAATATTAAAAATATTAAAAAAGAAATTGACAGAGTCGAATCCAGTGTTTATTCCGGCAAACAATCTTTAATGGAAGTTTATGAACGCAATGTGAAATTGGAAGCTGAAATTGCAGTAAGAACAAAGGAGCTTGATACTGCAAACCGTCAAATGCTTACTTTGCAACACATTTGGGATATGATGAATTCATCAAAACCATTGTCCAGTGTACTTAATGCTATCGTAAACAGTTTGCAAGGAGAACTGGGCTATCTTCACAGCTGCATTGCAAAAAGGCTTGTCGACAAAGACGGAATTTACCTGCAATTGGTTGCATGCTCAGGAGAATTGTTCGGAGACAATTTTATTGAAAATTTCAATTGCGAACCTTGTGATTTAAGAATGAAATTTCCTGATATTGAAGAACTCTCTAATACAATAGAAAAAAATCAGATTTATCATTCAAAAGATATTAAAACTCTTCTAAAAAATGTCATACCGAATCAATCAGATGAATTTATTGAAGAACTTGCTCATAATACAAATGCTAAGTCTTACGTTCTTGTTCCGCTCGCATATAAACATTCTCACTTTGGCTCACTGCTTGTATTTTCGTCAAGAGAAGAAGCTACCGAAAATGAACTGAATTTCTTAAACCTGTTTGCTAAACAAATCGAACTGGCAATCACAATTGCGGACTTATTTCAGGCAGTAAAAGAACAAGCCGTAACAGATGGTATGACAGGATTGTTTAACAGAAGATATTTTGAAGAATTCATAAAAAAAGAAGCAATTCGTGCTAACCGTCAAAACCAAAAATTTACTGTTATAGGACTTGATTTAGACCATTTAAAACGAATTAATGATAAATATGGCCACAACTACGGTGATATCGCAATTAAAGCCATTGCTGAAGTCCTTAAAAGCAGCTGTCGTTCTATTGATATTGCAGCCAGAATGGGCGGAGAAGAATTTAACGTAATTTTATCAGGTGTTGACTCTCAAGGCGGTTTAGTATTTGCAGAACGTATAAGAAAAACAATTGAAGCTATTCAGTTGGAAAAAATCGGGAATATTACTGCCAGCATAGGTGTAGGAACATATTTTGAGCATTCAGAAGATATTGATGAACTGCTTGAATTAGTTGATAATGCTATGTATTCTTCCAAGCGCAACGGTAGAAACAGGGTAACTCTTGCAACTCCTATTACAGAAACATCCTGGCAGGAAGTTGCAATATCAACATTTGTTGATATTCTTTCAAAACATCAAATTCCGATTGACTCAAATACATCCAAGCTTTTAGATGAAAAGTTACAGGAAATGAGTATTAATAATGATATTGTATATCAGGTTTCTGATGAGTTGGTTGCAACCTATAATCCGGAGCATACGGAAGGTGGTACAAAACGTAAAGTTCTTTTAGCTACTTTACTGGCAAAACGCTTTGATTTACCAAAAGAAAGTATTGATAAGCTAAAAATTGCAATTCTTTTATATGATATCGGCAATACAATGCTTCCAAAAGAATTACTTAATAAAAAAGAACCTTTGAGTGAGGAAGATAGAATTTCAATTAAACAGCACCCGATTATTGCCGCAAGAGAAATTTTGCAGCCGATAAGCAGAGTTAACGACATCATTCCGATTATTGAAAAACACCATGAGAACTGGAACGGAACAGGTTATCCCTGCAACATTTCGGGAGATGCAATCCCAATTGAATCCCAGATAATTTTGATTATAGACTCTTATTTTGCACTAATGGAAAATCGTCCTTACAGGGCTGCTATGAGCAAAGATGAAGCTATTAAAACAATTTTGGACGAAGCAAACAGCAAATGGAGTGACAAGCTCGCAACGGAATTTGTTGAGATTGTCAAAGAGGATATATGATTGAGCTTTTAATTTTACACGAACTGAACAAAAAAGTTTTAACAATGTACGGAATTTCAAAAGAAATTCGTCTTGAGTTTTCTGTACTGACTACGCCAAGCTACGGCACTATTAAACCCGCATTGAACAGACTTGAAAAATCAGGGTTTATTAAAACGCAAAAAACAATGTCTAACGGCGGAAGACCTTCTACATACTATTCAATAACTTCTCAAGGCAAAGAAGAGATTAAAAGGCTTATTTTACTGCCTCCGCTTGAAAATCCGATACAATTTTTGCCGAGTGCAAGAATTAAATTATTTTGCGCTGATATACTGGATAATAATGAGCAAAAAGAATTATTTAAAATTTTACAACTAAAAGCTGAAAGCATACTAATTGATACAAAAACAATGCTTGAAACTCGCAGTTCGGATTTTTATCCAAAAATGATTTTTGATAATCTGACTTGCGAATACAAAAATTTTATATCTTTATTGGAGGGGTTTGCAAATGCCTGCAAAAATTAGTGGTGTAGTAGCAGGTTCTATTGCAGAAGAACTTGAACTTGAAGAAGGTGATGAACTACTTTCTATTGATGGTGAAAAACCTCAAGATATGATTGATTACAACTATCTTTGCAAAAACGAATTAATCGTAGTTGAGATAAAAAAAGCAAACGGTGAGATTGAAGAAATCGAACTGGAAAAAGATTATGATGAAGATTTGGGCATAATCTTTGAAAGCGCTGTTTTCGACAGAGTAAAACCTTGCTTAAATAATTGTATTTTTTGCTTTGTGGCACAGCAGCCAAAAGGGTTAAGAGATACTCTATATGTAAAAGATGATGATTACAGACTTTCATATTTACAAGGTACTTATATTACAACAACAAACCTGACAGAAAAAGATAAAGAACGAATCTCACAGCTTCATTTAGGGCCGTTTTACATATCTGTACATACGACAAACCCTGACTTGCGTATTAAGATGCTTAGAAACCCTAATGCTGGGAAAATTATGGATAATCTTAAATGGTTTAAGAAAAATGAGATTCCGTTCCATGCACAAATAGTCTTATGCCCTGACTATAACGATGGAGAAGAGTTGGAAAGAACACTAAAAGACTTGTCATCACTTGGAGATGTAGTACTTTCCATAGCAATTGTTCCGGTTGGAGTTACACAATTTAGAGAGGTTGAACTAAAAACAGTTGATGCCGAATGCGCACGCAAAACAATAGAAATTTCTAAAAAATATCCAAAAGCATGCTGTTCGGATGAATTCTTTTTACTCGCGGGGGTAAATATACCTAATTCTGATTATTATGGTAATTTTTCACAATTAGATGACGGAGTCGGTTCGCTCAGAACTATAATGGATGATTTTGATGAATTAGAATTACCCGAAAAAATATCAACTCCTCTGAGCATTTGTTTTGCATGCTCAGTTGCAGCACAATCTGCATTTGAATACATTGCAGAAGGCTTAAATAAAATTGAGAATCTTAAAGTTACAGTTAACCCTGTAAAATCAACTTATTGGGGTAAAAATATTACAGTTGCCGGTTTAATTACATCTGAAGACCTGATTAATTCTGTAAAAGATATTAATGCAGATTATATAGTTGTTCCGTCTATTATGCTAAAACCATTTTCAGACTTGTTTTTGGACGGAGTTTCTATGTCAGAAGTAATTGAGCGAACCGGTAAAAAATTCTTTATAACCGAAAACAATTACTCTGTATGTGAAATTGTTGATTTAATTGCTGAATACTAGTTAGTTGGCTAATATACTCAGAATTACTACTATTATTTAATAGAAATGTAGATAATAGTAAGGAGATTTTGGTAATGACCACAGCAGTTGAAATTGAAAAGAAAACAATAAGCGTTATTATAATTGAGGATTTTAAACTTACACGTGTAGGCTTGAGATGTGCCCTTAATTCAAATGACGATATTCAGGTAGTTGCAGAAAGTGATAATGCAACAGAAGGACTGGAGCTTATTGAACGCTACTCTCCGAATATTGTCTTAATGGATTTGGGCTTAGCAGGCATGAACGGAATTGAAGCGACTTTAAAAGTTAAAGAAATGAACAAAGATATTAAAGTTATTGCTTTAACATCCCATGACAGAGAAGAAGAAGTTATTGCAGCATTATCTTCAGGAGCAATGGCTTATTGTCTGAAAGATATCGACCCTAGCAAACTTGCTGATGTTATAAGAGACGTAGTTGACGGCGTTTGCTGGCTTGATCCTGTTATTGCAAGAAAAGTATTAGATGCGTTCCCAAAACAGGAAACCTTAGGAATTTTAAAAGATAAAGCGTCTGAAGAAGGCAGAGTACCTCTTACGGAAAGAGAATTTGAAGTGCTCAAACATCTTGTCGATGGCAAAAGCAATACCGAAATTGCAAAAGAGCTTATCGTAAGTGTACATACGGCAAAAGCGCATGTTTGCTCAATTTTACAAAAGATGTGTGTTAATGATAGAGTCCAAGCTGCTGTCAAAGCTGTAAAAGAAGGTTTAGTTTAAATACCGTGTTTATTATTTAGATTCGGGGTGCTGTTATAACAGCACCCCTTTTTATTGAATGAAAATGTTATAAATTGTAAACAAATATTGAATTTACTTGCAAAACTCTAAAAAAATAAGTATACTAAATACACTTAATCGAAACGGGTTTGTAACAATCTTGCCGAAATTTGTAACAAAATAGCAAATATTAGAAATCCGTATACTTTATTTACTTGTGTAGTAAGTACATTTTTATAAGGGTTTGTGTAGTTGAAAATACAAAGATGCTCAGTCGAAAATACAAACAGACAGGATAATACTGCGCCAAAAGTGCAGAGAACTCCTGCATTTAAGTCTGGCGTAGGAGCAGGTGCTCTTAATGCAGCAGGCGGTATGATGCAATGGATTGAAAATCAAGGCTTTTTGGCATCTTTTCTTATTCAGGATGCTTTAGGCATGACTGCTCCAAGAGTTGGTGCGGGCTTCTTGAGAGATAAAGAAGTTACAGGACAATACAACATGCAGGAAGGCTTTGAAGTTCTTGGAAGAGAAGGATTAACAGGGCCTTGTATGATGGCTGTTGCACCGATTATGCTTGGCGTTGCAGCATTCTTTGGTAAAACTACAAGCGTTAATTCACAGCTTATTAAAAGATTTGGCAACAGCCTTAAAAATATTGTTGCTAAACCTGAATTTGATAAAGCTTTATTAAAAGATAAAGATAAGTTCAAAGAAGTATTTTATAAAACTAATATACAGGAAATGCTTTCTAATACTTTAGGAAAAGAAAATGTTTCAGATGAATTAGTTTCAAGTATTTTAAAAGAAATAAAAGATTTTGAAACCAATCCTAAATCTAAAAAAGAAGGTATGAATCGTATTATTGAAAAAATTAATAATGCAAAATATACATCAGGAACTGACTTAGAAGTATTGGATAAATTAAAAATAGCTCATGGTGATAAAGTAGGAACTTACTCCACTAAAGATGCTATTGATGCAATGATTAAGTACTCTAATGATGCAATTGCGCTTAATAAAAATCTTGATAAACTTGATGAAGCGGCAGCTGAAGATTTTAAAAATCGTTCTATAGCTAAAAGAATGATTACAAACATCTCCACAATGGCAGCTACATTAGGAGTTCTTGCCGTATTACCTAAATTATATATCAGAAGTTCTGTTGCACCAGGTGCACGTACTGCTATGCAAATGAAAGAAGCAAAAGAAAACAACGCTGAATCTGTTGAAGATAAGCAATTACAAGGCGAAGTTTCTTTCAAAGGTAAAGAGTCCGGTTTGGGTAAATTAGGCAAAGCTATTTCAAAACTTCAAAAGAATGAAAGAGTTGCTTCCGAATTAGAATATGACGGACACAACTTCACTCATACACTTATGGCAGGTTTGTCATTGTTCGGATTATTATTACCTAGAGGCTTAAAAGCTTACAGCAGAGCTCAGGTTGATGAAAACGGCAAAAAAGATATGAGCGAGATTTATGAAATCTTAATCAGAGATGTGTCTTCCAGCTTAGCTGTAGTATTTGCAGTACCTATGCTTACCAGAGCATTTGTATCTTCTTATGAAAACTCTTCAGGTTTTGTACTTATGAATAAAAACCGTGAAATGAGTAAAACTCAAAAAGTTATGGATATCTTAAATCCTTACAGCGGTTCTCATGTAATGACAAATTCAGAAATTTCCTCTCTTTATAACAACATTGATTCTAAAGAAAAAATGGTTAATTTCTGCAAGTATATAGATAAAAATGACGGTGATTTACAGAAAATCATCTCTAAATCAGAAAATGCAAATGAATTCTTTGACAAAGAAGCTTTAAAATTATCTGAGCTTAATAACCTTTCTAAGAAAGAAAAGAACAAAAAGATTATAGAATTCTTTGAAAAATTTGAAAAAACAGAAGAAGCAGATGGTAAAATTGCCAAATTAATGAAAGGCAATATCATCACAAAAGGAAATAAAACAAAACAGATTAACAAGATTTCATCTTTTGCACGCGGCTTAAACTCTATCCCTGCCGTAATTGCAACAGCTGTTATTTCACCGGTAATCTTAGGTTGGATTATTCCTCGCTTAACTTATGCAAACACCAGAAGAATGCATGCAAAAGCAGAAGCTGAAAAGGCTCAAAAAATTAATACGGCTGCTTAACTTACAGATAATTTGCAAGTATTGATTTTACGTAGTTTTGAGTCTCTTTATACGGAGGGACTCCGTCATATTTATCTACTGCTCCAGGGCCTGCATTATAAGCTGCAAGGGCAAGAATAACATTCCCGTTGTATTTATTAAGCATTGATTTTAAATACTTAACACCGCCTTCAACATTCTGCTCCGGATCCATCGGATTTGTAACACCTAATCCTTTGGCAGTTGCAGGCATGAGCTGCATTAGCCCCATGGCACCTACTTTTGACTTTGCATTAGGATTAAACCCTGATTCTTGATTAACAAGAGCATTAACTAATTTTTCATCAACACCATGCTTTTTAGCAACTTTAGAAATAAGTTCTTTTACTTTTGTTCTGTTTGAATAATCAGGTTTTGTTTGAACAGCATTAGCTGTATTTGTATAAAGCTGCGCATTAACTCTTGTAGCAGGATTTGTTAATAAATCACCGAATTTAGTTTTTGCCGAAGCTTGTAAAACTTTATCAAATGCCTGTGGTTCTTTGCTTACAGCATTTGCAGCAGTTTTCTCTACAGGAGCCCACTGTGCATTTAAGCTGTTTGCATAATTATTCATCTGAACAGCACGCTGCATCGCTGATGACTGCCCTGATGATGATAACAAATTTTGTATCATTGATGAAAACATAATTTTGTCCTTTCATTAATTCTAACGATTAGAACATGCCCAATCTTTAGCATGGTTTTGAAAAAATACACTAAATGGTTTAATTATTTTATTAAGAATGTCAAGTTTAAGCATGCTTAACAGATAGATTTTTTTTTAATAATATGATATTATTAGCTCATAATGAGGGAGAGTGCCTAAGTGAATAATGATAGCTTTTTAATAGAAGAATATGATTTAGATATTGCGAGAGATGTCTGCAAACTTATTAAGGACCCTGCTTTAAGAAACAAGTCTGTAGCTAATGTTGCAGCTGCTAATTTCGCAAAAAAATATTTTCAGGATTGTGAAGTTGATACAGAGTCAGGTTTACATAATATCTGTCAGGTATTAGAAGATATTAACATTTCTGATATTTATATTAAAGATAATTATATTGATGTAAGATTATACTTCAATGATAATGAGCTTTTTGTTCCAAAATCACATTTTGAACAAGGTATTCTTCCTGTAGCTTATATGTTTATTAAAGTAAGCGAGGATTTATCAAGCGGGCTTGTAACAGGTTTTGTTCTTCCTGCATCAGTTGATACGACAAATGAGGTCGACGGATTCTATCGTGTACAAGAAGATGATTTGATATCATTTTATGATGTAGACTCTAATCTTATTAATAAATTTGATGATGAATTACCTGATAATATTGACTCACTGATATTTGATTATTTAGATAATAAATTATCAGATAAAACTGAATTCTATAAACTTTTAGTTGAATCAAAAGATGCAAGACTTAAACTGCAAAACGCAGCGAAGGCAAAGATTGTATTTGATTTCATATCAGTACCTTCCGCAGATATAAAACAAGAAGAACCTGTAGAAGAAATAACAGAAATAGAAGAATCAGAACCAATGGATTTATTGGAGGAGCCGGTTGAAACATTGGAAAGTTTTGACACATTGGATGAAGTTGAATCCGACTTTTCTCTAAGTGAAGCTCCTGTTGAAGAATTTGGCGGAATAGAAGAAGTTGAAACATTAGAATTAGAAGCAAGCGATAACTTATCATTTGAAGAATCTGATGATATTTCGCTTGACGTTCATGATGATGTTGAACCATTCAGCCTTGGACTTCAAGAAGAGGAAAATGAGACTGTTGAAGAACCAGTTTCCATTGAGGAAGATAACTCTGAACTAACTGAAACAGAAGAAGTTTCATCAGCTTTAAATTTTGACTTTGACACAGATTCAATAAAAATGCTTGGCTCTGGAGACTATGAAGAACAGCCTATTTCCGATTTTGCAACCGATGATTTACAGGAAACTTCTCTTAATAAAGATGAAGATGATGAGATAACCATTGGCATGGTGGACTCTTCAAAACTTACTTTTGATGACGAGCAGCCGACTTTTGAAATAGATGAAACACCTGTGCTTGACGAGCCGGAAGTAATCAGCGAAGAAACTCCTGAGCTTACAATCTCGGAAGAAATTGTTGAAGAAGACAATGACCCTGTAAAAGCATTAGATATTATTGATGAGCCGATTGAAGAAGCAGACGAAAGTGAAACAGAAATTGAAAACAATAATGAATTTGATTTTTCTACTAATGTTACTCCAAGTTTAGATACTATTGAAGAAGAAGAAGTAACTTCAGATTTTTCAGAAGATTTATTAAATTCACTTGATGCAGAAGAAAACGAAGAAACAGAAGAACCTTCTGATGAAGCTGTTGAATCAGAAAGCACAGAAGAAATCGACACCCTTTTTAATCCGGAAGAAGAGCCTCAAGAAGTAATAACAAACGTAAAACCAAAATCGAAGAATGTTTTAGTTCCTATTGTCGCACTGGTAGCAATTCTTGGTGTTGTTGGTTATTACAGTTATACAAAATTTATGGTGCCGCAATCATCAGTCAATGATATGGTTGATAACACACAAAATGCTATCCAACCGATTGAACCGACTGAAACAACTTCTCCGGTAGAAGATGCAATGCCGGTAGAAACGGTTGAAAATGTAAAAGTTGAACTCAATACAAATGAAGGAAATACGGTTTCGATACCTGCTATTGAACAAAATCTTGATGCCTCAATAACAGTATCTAACTTAAGGGTTGAGTTTGAAATTCCTACAGGATATAAAACCAGTAAGACTGCTGAAAGATATTTCACCAAAATGGGTAAAATTGTTCAATTAAACTTAAAAACAGAGCTTTTACTTCTAACAAAACAACCTATAACAAATAAAATCGCAGTTGAGTTGGAATATAATAAAGGCACACAAAAATTTGATGTTAAAGGTTTAGTAGCTTCTAGCGGTGAACCGACAATTGATGATTTAATTTTAAGAACAGTTAAAAATGCAATGAATATTAATCTAAATATGAACATGGCTATTTTTGGCTCAGTTCCTGGTAACCCTATATTAGTAATCAAGTTATAAGAGAAAACGAGAATTATGGAAAAGAAATATTACGATATTATAGTTGCAATTGTAAAACAAAATGACAAATATGCCGGTTGTGAACCAATACTTGATGATATTGTACAGGATGTATATGATCATTCAAAGGTTGTTTTAGGTTCTGTTTCCAATGAAGATGTAATTAACGCTTATTTAAACAAAGTTGTTGCAACATCTCTTATTACTGTACCTAAAAAATTAAACTTCAATACAAGAAACAAGCATCGAATTATCAGCAATGTGGAAGCTATAACGAATGTTTCTCTACCTGCAAATCCTGTAGAGCCTCAAATTGAAGAAGTTCAGCTTGAGTCATTTGATGAACCTGCCAACACAATGGAAGAATTGACTTTTGAAGAAGAGGAACAGACTGCTGAAATAATTGAAGAACCTGAATTTGAATTTGATTCTATTGAAGATACAAAAGATGAATTTATAATAGAAGAACCAATTGAGGAAACTACAACCGTAACAGAAGATTTTGAATCAATTGTAGAAGAAGTAGAAGACAATACAACATTTGATTTGGAAGAAGAGAATTCGTTAGAAGATTTTTCAGCTGCTCTATCAGAAGAACCTGAATTTGTAATAGAAACACCTGAACAAGATGTGGATAAGACTCTTGTGGATAAGATGATTAATGGCGTTGAATTAGAACCTGCTGAGCCTGAAGAATTGTCTGTAATGGAAGAGCCAGCTGTTTTAGAAGAAGATGAATCAGATAACAGTTTTGAAATCGAAGAAGTCTCTTTACAAGAAGAGCCTGAAATTATTGAAGAATCTTCTATAGAAGAATTCTCATTTGCAGAAGAACCGGTTTTACTTCAAGAGGAAGAGGAAGTAATAGAAGAAGAAAATGAGATTCTTATCGCCGAAGATACAACTGAGCATGAAACATCAATGTGTAAACTTCCTGATTTTGAATGTTTCAGCTATGAGCCTGAAACTCCTGAGTTTGACGAAGAAGAAATTTGTGCGGATTTAAAAGAACTTGATTCAAAACATCCTGAGAAAAAACTTCTTCAAATATGTAAGCTAAAATATGAAGAAAATCAGTCTGTTGCAGAAATTGCACAAACACTTGATTTCTCTGAAGAAGCTGTACTGGATACGTTAAATGATATTATTGAACTTGTAAAGGAATAGTCAGTTAAATGCAATGTCCCAAATGCAAAAAAGAAATTGAAGATAATTCTTTAAAATGCAGCTTTTGTGGAGCAAAAGCAGGGTCATTGTGCAAAGATTGCGGAAGCTATAATCCTATTACAGCAGTAACTTGTACTTCTTGCGGTAAAGAATTATTAAAAATCTGTACCGAATGTAAAGCTGCTAATTTACCTGATGCAAAAAAATGCAGAAAATGCGGTATTGAGTTTGTAAAACCTGAATCAGCTGCCGATAAAATTCAGCCGGTTTATTTTGCATCTTTAAACTCTCAACAAAAAATAAAAGCAAAACTTGTTGAAGGTATTAAAGACGCAGATATTAGAATTATTACACTTGCCGGAGAAAGCGGAATCGGCAAAAATTTGGTTCTAAGATATATTATAAATAATGAGTTAAAAAGTGCAAAATTAATCTGGCTGTTAGGTACTTGCACCCAAATTACACAACTCTCTCCGTTCGGATATTTTCAGGATTTGTTGTTAAATTTCTTTAACGTCAACAATTTTTGTCCTGACACATTGCAGCTTAAGAAAAATTCTTTGAAATTTTTTAAACAGGATTTTCCAACACTAACTAATAATGAAATTTTAGATTTATTAAATTTCTTATATCCAGATAATTTAGATATTTATGAAAACATTTACTTCAATAAAGCTAAGATGTTTATCATTATGAAAAAAGTCATCTTAACTATTCTTGAAAAAATGAAAGTCGTCTTTATTATTGATAATTTTAATTATATTGACGGAATGTCCTATGATTTTATCAAAGAGCTTTTAAAAGAAGAAGCTATACTTGAAAGAAGTAAATTCATAATAATTAACTCTGAACCAAAACCAGGGTTAGGGTTAATAACAACTCCGACTCTTAAAGATGAAAATTATTTAGATTTAACAATTGCTCCTTTTACAGAGTCTCAAGCTGAAACATTCTTAAAACAATATAACGAATTTAACTTTGGGAAAGACTTTATAAACTTTGCTGCAAAAATTTCAGCAGGAAATCCATCTGTTATTGAACAAATGGTACTTTTAAAAGCAGATATAAAAAAATATAGTCTAAAAATGCCTGTATATAATAATCTGGAAACATTAATACAAGCCAGATTAAATATTTTTAAGCAAAACGATTTACCTGCATATAGAATGCTTATTGCAATGTCGGTTTTAGGTACAAAGTTTTATCCTGCGGCATTGGAGAACTTTGACAATAATCCGCCGCAAGAGTTCGAAAGAATTATTGAAGTACTGCTAAATGCAGGATTTATTTCACAAATAAATCATCTGTCATTTGAGTTTAAAAGCACTGATATTTGGAAATATATTGTTTCTTCTGCAAAGAATGATGAATGCTTTGAAGAAATACTTAATATTCTACAAGAAATTATCAGTATCTATAAACAATCTTCTATTGCATTACTCGGTTATATAGTACAGAAACTTAATAATAATGACCATGCATTTGAGGTTTGGACATTATTAATGAAACAAGCTTCATACATTGGCGATATCGGATTATATATTATTGCTCAAAAACAAGCATTAAAGCTCATTGAAAATAAAACAAGTCCGCATTATCAAAAAATTAAGAAAAACATTTATACAAGAGTAGGAAAACTTTTAGAACCTATTGACCACAATGCTGCATTTGATTTCTTACAAAAAGCTATAATGCTTATAGAAGACAATGAAGAAGCGGAACATATCGAGCTGTTGGGTTATATTGCTTCCTGTTCGATGAAAAGCGGCAATTACTGGGGAGCAATTGAATGCACGGAAAGTGTATTAAATAAATTGCCTGCCGAAATGAAGTTTGAAAGAACACTAATTAAATCAAGATTAGTCAAACCTTTGTTAAGACTTGGCAACTGCGGTCAGCTTATAAATACTGTTGAAACAGAAATCCTTGCAGATTTAGAAAAAGTTTTATCTAAAGGGAAAGACACACCTCAAATAAAAATTAAAGATTTATTTGAAATGTGGGTTGGTGTTTATTTTGACTTTGCAGAAGCACTTGTTTTTCAGGGTAATAATAAATCGTTTGAAGTTATTCAAAATATTTATGAAATACTGGATAAAAATCAAACTACCGAACCTGCTTTGATATGTAAAACACATCTTTTATTAGCTCTTGCAAATACAATTAAAGGGGATATTAAGACTTCAAGCAAAATCTTGGATGATATTTTAAAAGAATACTCATTGGATAATATGGATACCTTTATTGTTTCGCGCTGGAACTTTATAGACATTCTTAATAAGTTCTTTGAAAAAGATTATAACACGCTGCATACAGAATTATTCAATGTTGCTGCTTATGCCAATAATGTTAATGATAGTTTTACTAAAAATATTCTCAAAACATTGCTGGCTAAAATGTTGAAAGACAATAATCAAACCAAGAAAGCACTTGAAATTTTGGAAGAACAGGTTGCATATTTTGCAAAAGAAAAAGTTGCAACAGGAGTTCTGTTATCTTGGTATTTAATCGCGGAAATAAAATTAATCACAAGCGGAACCCAGTTTGCACTGGATATTGCAACAAAAGCTCTTGATATTGCTCAAGGCCCGAATATTAATAATTATTATTTTATAGCTTTATTTAATAAGCTTATTGGTGAAATATATCTTGCAAAACAAGATTTTGAATCAGCAAAAGTTTATTTGGAAAAATGTATCTTTATTGCTAAACAATTTGATTTACAATATATTTTGGTAAAAGCATATATCCAAAGCGCAAAATTATATCAAGAACTGGCACTTCCTAAATCAGGAAGCAGAGGCAACTACATTAAACAAGCATTAAAGATGTTCCAGTTGGCTAAAAATGTCTCAATTGTAGCAGAACAAAAAGCATTGCAGCGCAATATTAAAGAAGAGTTAAGTGTCTTGACTTCATTCTGCAAATTAAACGGTATAATATTAAAGAAAGATTCTAAGTAGCTTAAGAATAATCTTCAATATTTCCCGAATAGTCCTGGATAACTACCAGTTCTTCATCAATCGGCATATCCAGAGTTTCGTAGCCATTTTTGGATTCTTTATAAGCAAGAGCTCGTTTATTTAGTTCATCCATAGCCATAGGTCCTGTTAGAACTTCAATGACTTCACCATTATTATCCAACAGTTTAAGCCTTGGAATTTCAACACCCAGAGGAGTTTTAAATCCCATCAACATCATAGGCCCATATTCGCCAAAACCGTCTTTGATTTCAAAATAAATCTCTTTTAGGTTTTCATCATTTAAACAAGCCAGAGCTACATTATTGCATGTTTCACGTTGAACCCAATCTTGCACTGTCGTTGTTTCATCCAACAATTCTATCAGCTGTTCTTTTGTTGCACGAATATTTCTAAACAACGGGTCTCCGCCTCTGCCTACAGCAGCCGGACCGTTTTGACGCGGAGCTCTGATACGATAATTCGCTTCGTCTATTACCTTACCGCCTTGTTGCTGAGGGGTTGGATTATTACTTTTTTCAACATGAAAATCTTCTTCTGGCATAATATTACTCCTTATAGTTTGTATTACGGCTAAAATAAATAAAACTTTAAAAATATGAGCTATATTGTTACAAACTGTTACATAATATAATGATATAATTAAACTGGAAGAGAGGTTTTGTATGTTTAAACTAGGGATTATCGGATATCCACTCGCACATTCAATTTCTGCTGTAATACAAAAAGCAGGGTTTGAGAGCTTAGGTTTGGAAGGTTCTTATGATGTTTTAGAAACTCCGCCTGAGGATTTAATTTCGAGAATAAAATATCTGAAATCAAACGGATATAACGGATTTAATGTTACTATCCCGCTAAAAGTACCTATGTCATTATTTTTGGATGATATTGATGATTACGCAAATATTGCAGGATGTGTTAATACTGTTAAAATCAATGAAGACCGTTCTTTTATGGGATATAACACTGATATTTACGGGTTTAAAAAAGCAATTCCTACCGATATTAAATTAAGCGGAAAAACTGCAAGTATATTAGGTACCGGCGGAGCTTCCAGAGCTGCTGTTGTCGGACTTGCAGAAAAAGGGATTGCAAATATTGATTTTTACACAAGAAATATTATTAATTCCCGCCAGACATTAGAATATATGAGAGCTAAGTTCCCGCAAATTAATTTTAATGTTTATCAAATACAGAATATAAGAAGTCTCGCTGAATCAACAATTATTGTAAACGCAACCCCAATTGGTATGCGCGGATATATGGCAGGAGAAATGCCTCTTGAGCCAAAAGATTTTAACGGATTAAATCCTGAAACAGTATTTTATGATATTGTTTATAATCCAACAAAAACAGTTTTTCTTAGAGAAGCAGCCCGTCGTGGTTTTAGAACAATTGAAGGATTGGACATGCTTATTTATCAAGCTCAAAGAGCAATTGAAATCTGGACCGGCAGAATTCCTGATGCGAATTTAATGAAGATTGCAGCACTAAAAGCTCTGGGTTGATAAACTTGCGCAAGCCGGGTTTTTAAGTTACAATTTAAGGATAAATTGAAGAGGGCAGAATGAATAAATTACAAATAAAAGCGGAAGTTTTAGCAACTTTGAGAGCTATTTCAGGGTCTACAATGCCTGATCCGTCACTTTTGACTGACTTGAAACTTATTGAAGATAAAAAAGCCGTAATTGATATTCTTATAAGAGAACTTGTTAATGCGGATGAACACCGCTCGCTTATTATTTGTTGGCTGCTTACAGAGCTTGTAGATAAAGAACAGCTTAATAACGAATTATGGGATGTTATTAAAAGTCCTGAATACAACGACCATATTAAAATGATTGCCTTTAATATGCTTAAGGATTTGGGAAACAAGATTGATTACGAAGTTATAAGCGGATATTTTGAAAAGTTTAATGAGCTCATTAATAAAGAAACTAAAGAACTTTTAGATACAGCTATTATGAACCCTGAAGCTCAAATAGACTTCATGGATTTCTTAAACGCATTGTCAGACAATGACAAAATTCTTTTGATTCGCTCTTTAGAAGAAGATTACGCGCACGATGCGCTCGCAAATATAGTTATCCCTGTTTTCTTATTCTATATGGAGACAGAAGTCGGCGATGCAGCATTAGAAATTCTTGGTAAAACAAAATCACAACTTGCATATCACGCTTTAGAAAATGTTAAACAGTATGTTAATGAAGCACAGCAGGCAAAAATTAATAAAGCTCTTTCTTCTCTTAAATTGTCAGGAATAAGAGTCGATAATACAGTGGATTTTTACAAAGAGATACTGAAAGAGTCAAAACCTTATAAATCTTATGTTTCTTTCCCTGACGGACATGGAAATATTGCAGTTATTTTCTCAAGAATCCGTCCTAATAAGACATTGCAATTCCTCGCTCTTGTAGTTAATCCTCGTTATGGAATACTTGATTCATTCGGATTTAACGCAATGCAGGAACGTGATTTTTATAAGATTATAGATAAATTCTACAATTATCAGGAAAAATATGAAGTAAAACCTGAAATAGTAAAATATCTGGCTTTACAAGCAGTTGAAAGTTCTTATGCAAATGATGAGCCGATTCCTTATGAATATATTTGCTGGGAAAGCATTCTTCTTGATATTGAAGCAGAGCGTCCGGAAGTTAATCTTGATAAAAAAGAACTTAACCAGAAAGAAATTGACAAACTTTGCCTGAGTGATTACGTTCAAAATTGGTTCTATGACGAAATCACATCACCTGAATTCAAAGAATTTATTGACAAGCTCTCTAGAGAATTCAAATCAAATAACTTCAATGTTGATTTAGATAAATTTGTTGCAGATAATTTTGACAGTATCTACACAGCAAAAGAGCTTGCATATCAAATGGTTAACTTTAATATCGCTGCTTATTTAAGACTGTTAAAAGATGATAAAGATTTGGCTCAAACATTGTATTCATTGGGTACAAATTATGCATTCTTAACTAATATCCTGCGTAAAAGTATATATGAATACTATGTAGGACAACGCTATATCCTAAAGAACCAGCGCAAAGCCGCAACAATGTTTGAACAAAAACTCCAGCCTCAGGCAGATGATTTTGAACTGCTTCAGTTGGATATGATAATTTCAAGCATAGAAGCTAAGTGGGTAGAATAATGCATAAAGTAATGGCGCTTGATGTAGGCACAAAAAGAATCGGAATCGCATTAAGCGATTATCTTCAAGTGATTGCCACTCCGCATTCTTTTATAGCAAGAGAGCCTGAAAATAAAGCAATTGAAGAAATCATTAAAATTGCAAAAGAAAATCGAGTTGAAACAATTGTTGTAGGAAAACCTATCAACATGGATGATTCTATAGGTTTTCAAGCACAGAATTGTATAGATTTTGCACAAAAAATTTCTGGTTTTGATATAATATTTGAAGACGAACGTTTGACTTCGGAAGAAGCTGAACAAAGACTTCGTTCACGAAAAGTAGATTTTAGAAAAAACAAAGGCTTAGTGGATATGGAAAGTGCCTGCGTTATTTTAGAACAATACTTAAGCAGGAAATAACATAAAGGAGACAAAAATGTCAGAAGAAGAATTAAACTATGTTGAAATTACCGATGAAGAAGGTAATGTAACAAAATGCGAAGTTTACGATATCGTAGATTTTGAAGGTAAAACTTATGCTACACTTTTACCAATTGATGATGAAAGTGCAGAAGAACCTGAACTTATCTTAATGGAATGCTACGAAGAAGGTGAAGACTACTACTTCAAGAGCATTGAAAACGAAGAAGAATTCGACAAAGTTTGCGAATATATCGAAAACCTTGAATACGAAGACGACGAAGTAGAAGAATAGGTAAATTATGTTTGAACGTTTTACGGAAAAAGCTATCAATGCAGTAAGCGAAGCTCAAAGACTAGCCAAAGAACTACAAAGTTCGGAAGTTTGTCCTGAACACCTTCTGCTTGCTCTTGTAACCGAAGCTCGCGGAGTTTCACTTAAGCTTTTCAGAATGTATAACGTAACACCGGAAGCTGTTCAAGAGGAAGTTTTAAAGTATACAAGAACTTCCTCTAAAACACTTGAAAATTTACCTTTTAACCACAATGTCAAAGATATTTTAAAACATACACTTGATTTGGCTTCAAAGTCAGGTAATACAAATATTTTATTCGAGCATTTATTTTTATCAGTTATTACGGATAAAACTTCAAATATTCAATCAATATTAGAAAAATTTAATTTTGACATCAATAATGCTCGCGAGCTGCTAAACAAACTTGTTTTGCGTAAAATAAAACGTCTGGAACACCCTGAATCAGAAGAAGATGAAGAAAAACACAGCAGTTTTGAAACCGCTTATGAAGGAGTTTCCGAGGTTTTAGACAGAGCAGTATCAAAACTCTCAGCAGCAGGGTATGAGATTCTTGGAACAGAGCAAATTGTTGCATCAATTCTTGAATCAGAATCATCCGCATTATTGGATACCATACATAAAAGCGGAATCAATTCCGAAAACTTTGAACAAAAACTGGCAAGCATTTCATCAAGAAAATCCGAGTATGAAGATAAAAAAATCATCTTCACTCCAAATGCTTTTATTATGATGAATTTAGCTTTACAGACAGCCAAAGAGCTCGGCTCATCTGTTATTACACCTGAGCATATTATGTTAAGCGTACTTAAAACAAAAAAAGGACTTGCTTACGAAATCATTAAATCATTAGGGGTAAACGAAGAAAAATTATCTGACGAAATTCTTAAACCTATTGAAAAACAGATGCCTGAAACCCTTCTTATTATGAAACTTGCAAAAGAAGAAGCACGAAGAATCGGAAGAAATGTTGTCGGAACAGAAATGTTCCTTTTAGGTATTTTAAGCGAAGGTGCAAGTGTTGCTTTTGATGTATTGAATAATCTTGAAATAACACTTAAAGATGCTCGTCTTGTTGTTGAAAACCTTGTAGGATACGGTAACGAGTATTTTGACAAAGAAATTGTTTTCACTAAACGTGCAAAAAGAGTTCTTGAAAAAGCATGGCTGAGAGCAAAAAAAGCGGAAAGACAGAGAATTGAGGCAGTTGATTTATTAATAGCTGTCACAGAAGAGCCTGATTCATTAGCAATGAAGGTTTTAGACACATTAGGCGTTGATGCTGTTGAAATCAAACATGGTATTCAGGGATGTCAGTAATCGAAAAAATAGCAGATTTTTTAAGGAAGTATGAATTACAGGATAAAACAATAATCGTTGGCTTTTCGGGCGGTTATGATTCTATGTGTCTTTTAGATATTCTATCAAAACTAAAAGAGCAAGAAGAATTTTGGGAAATGTCCGTAATTGCGGCTCACTTTAATCACAACTGGCGCGGAGAAGAAGCTTTAAAAGAGCAGGAAGTCTGCCGGCTTTTTGCAGCATCGCGCGGTATGGATTTCTATACAAAAACAGCACCTTATGGACTTAAAAAAAGTGAAAACGAAGCAAGAATTGCCCGCTATGAGTTTTTTGAAGAAGCATTTGAAGAATATGATGCAGATGCAGTTTTTACCGCACACAACAAAGATGATAATGCTGAAACTGTTTTATACAGGGTTACTAAAGGTACAGGACTTGTCGGACTTAAAGGCATTTCCGTAAAAAGGAATTGTTTTTACAGACCGCTCTTAAAAATTACCCGTTCAGAAATCGTACAATACTGCGAAGAAAATAATCTTAATCCGAATAATGACAGCTCAAATGCAGATATTTCTTATAAACGTAACTATTTGAGACTAAACATTATACCTGCTTTGGAAAAAATCAATCCATCAGTAAAAGAATCACTCAATACACTTGCAGAAGTAGCGACAAGTGAGAATGAAATTATTGAAGAATACCTAAGCACTTTGAGAGATAAGGTTATGCAGGGAGATTCAATGTCAACTCAAGCTTACAAAGAGCTTTCAAAACCTGTAAAAATGAGATTCATTCATGAATACATTCAAAAATTTGACTTGGACTATGATTTCAAAAAAATCAAAGAAATTTATGAGTTCATTGAAGCGAATCTTGCTCGCAAAAACGGAAGCACACATTCTCTTGCTACTGCAAAATGGCTGTATGTGGACGAACGAATCATCGAAACAATTCCGCGCAGAGGTAAATCAGAGGATAAAGTCTCCATTCCTGATATTATAATTGATGGAGAAGGCGAATACCAAATTGGAAATAAAACTCTTACTCTAAAAAAATATGAAGAAAAAGAAATTTTTATATTCC
>JAMPIM010000023.1 GCA_023662705.1 Candidatus Gastranaerophilales bacterium
GTGCATCTGCAAAATCTTATGATATGCCGCTATACAGATACTTAGGCGGAGTAAACGCAGTAGTTCTTCCAACCCCGATGATGAATATTCTAAACGGCGGAGTACACGCAAACAATAATCTTGATTTTCAAGAGTTTATGATTGCACCGACAGGTGTTTCATCATTCTCGGAAGCCATAAAAGCAGGAGCAGAAATATTCCAAACTCTAAAACAAATTTTAAACGAAATGGGACTTCCAACAACAGTAGGTGATGAAGGCGGATTTGCACCAAATTTAAGCTGCACAGAACAAGCACTAGAAGTAATTATTAAAGCAATAGAAAAAGCAGGATATAACACAAAAATTATCAAAATCTGTCTTGACATAGCAGCATCAGAACTCTACGAGGAAGGCGAATGTTCAGGCGGAGTCTGCTCTTTATCAAAATATAAACTAACAGGAGAAAATCATAGTTTCACCTCGGAAGAAATGATTAATTATTTAGCAAAACTCGTTCAAGATTATCCGATTATTTCAATCGAAGACGGACTTGCAGAAGACGACGAACTCGGATGGCAGGCACTTACTGCAAAACTCGGTACAAAATGCCAGCTTGTCGGAGATGATTTGTTTGTAACAAATGTTGAAAGACTTGCAGGCGGGATAAAGAAACGACTTGCCAACTCAATTCTTATTAAACCAAACCAAATCGGAACTTTATCAGAAACTTTAGATACGATTTTAATGGCACAAAAACATAATTATTCTACAATTATTTCTCACCGCTCCGGAGAGACAGAAGACACATTTATTGCAGATTTAGCAGTAGCAGTCAATGCAGGATTAATTAAAACAGGGTCGCTTTCAAGAACGGATAGAATCTGCAAATACAACAGACTTCTTAAAATTGAAGAAGAACTCGGATTGAATGCTAAATACCTGGGAATAAAAGCATTTAAAGGCGCATTTATAGAAGAAGATTGCTGTACAGGATAAAACCTTGTTACATTTACCCCTTTGGGGTAAAATATAGTCATTAAGGAGAAATGACTATGTTATTAGGCGTAAATATAGACCATGTTGCAACACTCAGAAACGCAAGAGGCGGAGTAGACCCTGATGTTTTGATGGCAGCAAGAATCTGCAAAGACTGCGGAGTTGCTTCAATCACAACTCATTTGAGAGAAGACAGAAGACACATCAAGGATTCTGATGTTGAATCAATCAGAATGCTTCCGCGTACCCGCTTGAACTTAGAAATGGCAATGACTAAAGAAATGCAGGAAATTGCACTGCGCCTGAGACCGCACGCGGTTTGTATTGTGCCTGAAAAAAGACAGGAACTCACAACCGAAGGCGGACTTGATGTTGAAGGTCAGCTTGATTGGGCAATTGAGTTTACAAAACCGCTTTTAGAAAAAAATATTGAAGTAAGTTTCTTTATTGACCCTGATGTTCATCAAATTTCTGCGGTTTCAAAAACAGGTGCTCCGTTTATTGAATTACATACAGGAAGATATTCGGAAGTTTTTGGAACAGAAGAGGAAGAAAAAGCGTTTCAGGATTTAAAAGGCGCTGCTATTTTTGCCCAGAATTTCGGGTTAAAAGTTAATGCTGGTCACGGTTTGAACTACCAAAACGTAAAAAGAATGCACGAGATTCCAAATCTTGTTGAATTAAATATCGGACATTCAATTATTGCGCGTTCGATTTTCGTTGGGCTTGAACAAGCGGTTAAAGAGATGAAAGGATTAGTAGAATGAAATCTAAAGAAGAAGTCATAGCTGAAATGCAGCTTGTTGTTGAGCAAATGAGACTTGATGACATTGAAGAAAATCCTGATTGCGAGTTTGAATATTTTACCTGCAACGCATGCGGTGATACAAAACCGCTGGCAGGTTCAGTACAATACGGCCCATACAGGCTTTGCAACGATTGCGTTTTATTTGCAGAAGCAGGATTTGAGCTTGGTCAAATCAAGACAATTGATGATTTGGTTGACGCAATGGAAGATAAAAGACTGGAAGCAGACTGCGAATTTATCAAAAACGAAGAGAAGAAACTACAAAATTAGGGTAATGTAATTCTACCATGTTTGTATTAAAATATACCTAGAAATCCAACCAGTCGCGAGGTAGAAATATGTGGGATTATTCGGAAAAAGTTTTGGATCACTATAGAAATCCAAGAAACGTCGGCAAAATTGATGATGCTGATATGATAGGAGAGGCGGGCTCTTTAGCGTGCGGTGATTCCTTAAAAATATATATAAAATTAGATGGTGACAAAGTTATTGATGCAAAGTTCCAAACATTCGGATGCGGTTCTGCCGTAGCTGCATCAAGTATTTTAACTGAAATGATTATCGGAAAATCATTGGACGAAGTCAAAAAAATTACCAATAAAGAAATTGCAGAAGCTCTTGACGGACTTCCGCAGCAGAAAATGCATTGCTCTGTAATGGGCAGAGAAGCACTTGAAGATGCTTTGAAAAAATATTACGGAGAAGAGTCAGAAGAATGGCAGGAAATCGAACTTGCCGAACACGCTCACGCCGGTGAGAAAATCATTTGTACCTGCTTTAATGTAACAGAAAACCAAATCTGGGAAGCTGTAAAAGTTAACGGACTTAAAACAGTGGAAGAGGTTACAAACTATACAAAAGCAGGCGGAGCTTGCGGACGCTGTAAAGGTTTAATCAAAGATATTATTGATACTTACCTTAAAAAAGAAGGTAAACAGACTGAATTAACAGCAACTCAAAAAATTCTTAAAATAAGCAAAGTTATTGAACAGCAGATTTCTCCGGAACTCCAAAAAGACGGCGGAGATATCGAGCTTGTTGATATTGACGGCAATGTTGTTAAAGTTAAGCTTACAGGCATGTGCAGCGGATGCAAAAATGCTTCTATGACTTTAAAAAACTTTGTTGAATCAGTTTTGAAAGAAAAAGTTGATGAAAAAATTGAGGTAGAACAAGTATGATTTACCTTGATAACAACGCAACGACAAAAATAGATGCAGACGTTTTAGGAGAAATGATTCCTTTCCTTAGTGAACATTACGCAAACCCTTCAAGCATGTATGATTTTGCGAAAAAACCTGCTGAAGCTTTAAAAAAAGCTCGCGTTCAGGTTCGTGATTTTTTGGGCGCAGCAAATGAAAAAGAAATCTATTTTACATCTTGCGGTTCAGAATCTGCAAACACAGCTATAAAAGGAGTGCTTAACTGTAATAAAGAAAAGAAGCATATTATTACTACCAAAGTTGAACATCCTTGCGTTCTAAACACCTATAAAGAACTTGAAAAACGCGGTTACGAAGTTGACTACATCGGAGTTAATTCCCGCGGCGAGTTGGAAGTTGAAGAATTAAAAGAAAAGTTAAGAAAAGACACTGCACTTGTTTCCGTAATGTGGGCAAACAATGAAACTGGCGTCATTTATCCTGTAGAAGAAATCGCGGAAATAATTAAAACCCGCTCACCTGAAACAATGTTTTTTGTAGACGCAGTTCAAGCAGGCGGAAAAATCCCTGTTAATGTAAAAGATACAAAAATTGATTTACTGGGAATCTCAGGACACAAATTCCACGCACCAAAAGGGGTTGGAGCATTATATGTTAAACCTTCAACAAGAATTACTCCGCTAATCAACGGCGGACATCAAGAACGCGGCATGAGAGCAGGAACTGAGAATGTTCCTTATATTGTTGGTCTTGGCAAAGCGGCCGAATTGGCACAAGACGCGCTTGATTATGAATTAAAAGAAGTAAAAAGACTTCGTGACAAATTAGAAGAAGGTATTTTAAAGAATGTATTCAATGCAAGATTAAATACTTCAATTACAAACAGAGTACCAAATACCACAAATATTGGGTTTGAATATGTAGAAGGCGAATTGATTCTGCTTCATTTAAGCGATTTGGGAATCTGCGCAAGCTCAGGCAGTGCCTGCACATCAGGTTCACTGGAGCCGAGCCATGTATTAAGAGCAATGGGAATCCCGTTCACCGCTCTTCACGGTTCAATCAGATTCTCTCTTTCAAGGTTTACAACCGAAAAAGAAATTGATTATGTAATCGAAAACATGCCTGCAATAATGGAAAAATTGACTAAAATTTCTCCGTTTCAGGATGAATTAGAAGCATTGAAAAAACTAAGAGGTTAGTATGGAATATATTTTTAGTGAATTAGGCAAATTTTTTATGACTCATTCAAGATTCATAATCGGAGTCATAATTAACCTTATAATTATCAGTGTTTTTATTAGAATTACAGATACTTTTACATCAAAATTCGAACAACGATTGAGAGGTAAGAATCCTGATTCTCCGCTTCTGAACCTCATGCCTGTTTTAACCCGTATTTTTAAAGCAATTGTAATATTTATGCTTCTTGCAGGGTTCTTGCAAAGTTTTGGTTATAATGTAGCATCACTTATTGCAGGTTTCGGAATCACAGGTTTGGCAGTAGGTTTTGCAGCAAAAGAAGCTATTGGAAATGTTTTCGGCTCTATTGGGCTGCTTGCGGATAAAGTTTACAAAATAGGTGAATATATTTCATTCAACGGTTATGAAGGAACTGTAGAAAATATTAATCTCCGTTCAACCACAATCAGAACTCTGGACGGGTTTCAGGTAAATGTCCCTAATAACGTACTTGCAAACGAAGAAATCACAAATGTTTCACAAATCCATCAACGCAGAATTGATATCTCGGTTGATATTGAATACGGAACATCAAACGAAAAAATTGACCGCGCCTTAGAAATTCTGCACGAAGTTGCACACCGTGACAGCAGAATCAAAGACGGAGAACTCTCATTTATTGACAATATGGCTCCAAGTTCTATTGTAGTAAGACTTGTTGCTTACACGGATAAAACTTCATGGGCAGATTTCATATTAGTAAAAAGTGAAGTTTTAAGACAGATTATTCACCGTTTTCGCGAAGAAGGAATTGAATTTGCATTCCCTTCTACAAGTGTTTATATGGCTAAGTAATTAAAGGTTAGTATGAAAAAGATTTTAATAATATTGGGGATATTGTGCGTTGGCACAGCTTTTGCAGCAATGCCTGCCAATAAACTTTATGAGGAAAAAGTAAATTCCGTACTATTTATTGAAACCCAGAGCGGAACAGGAAGCGGTATCGTTCTGAAAGAAGACGGAACTTTTGTAACCTGTTTCCATGTTATTGATAATGCTGATTATATCAACGCTAAAACCAAAGACGGCAAAACATATAAAGTTAACGGATATAAATATCTGAATCCCAAAAACGATGTTGCTATTTTAACCATTACATCAAAAAACAAATTTACACCAATAACATTGAATGACAAAATTAATATCGGTGATATTATTTACACAATTGCTAATCCTAAAAAATTACAATTTGTTTTTTCCGACGGAATGATAAACCAGTTTTCAAAGGAAAAAATCCAGTTTTCTGCACCGACTTCACCGGGGTCAAGCGGCGGCGCTCTCTTAAACGAAAACGGAGAACTAATCGGGATGATTACATCACAGTATAATCCTTCCAAAGCCCAGAATATAAACTTTGCTCTGCCAAATTCTTATTTTGCACCTTATATGGATAAGAAAAAGAAAAGTAATTCAAAAAATATGAATTGGACTGAATTTGTTGTCAGCACTCTAAAAGAAAAAGATTTGGCAGAATTTATAAACTACGCTATGGCAACAGATAACAGAACCATGGTTTACAAATATATGAAAGGACTCACAGAAGAAATTGAATCCGATGACTATGCTCTATACGGTTCAATGGCAATACTGTCTTTCATGGAAAACGCAGGCGAAAAGAATTTGATAGATGATGCGATGAAGTGGTTCGCGCTTTCAATCAATAGCAATAAAAATATTGAACTCTCTGCATACGGATTATTTTTAGGTTCGTTTTTAAGTATGAATGTTGATAATTATGACATTTATTATGATTACATAAAAAAATATCCGCGAACAAAAAAAGTACTTAATAAACAAATTGATGAATTACTAAAATGCAATAAAAATGATTACGACTGTATCGATAATACTTTTTACAACATGAGTAATTACTTAAATTGCCTTGCAAAAGATGTGTACAAATCAAACGGAACAAAGAATGAAAAAGATAATTAATATATTATTGCTTTTAATATTAACAATGCCTGTTTTGGCAAAAGAGAGTCCTGTCAGCAAAGGACAAAAACTTTATGACAAAGGAAAATACACAGAAGCAATAATCGAGTTTTCAAAAACAGCTAAAAAAGATAAATTAGTGCTCATATCTGCTTACGAAAAGCGCGGTGATAAATATTTTAATGAAAAAGAATTCGGAAAAGCCGCAAATGATTACAGAAGCGCTTTATTCTATGCATTATATTTTTATCCGGAACCGAATACAAATGTTTCTCATCTTCAGAAAAACTTAAAAGATTGCGAAGCAAAACTTCATCTCAAAAACACAGCCAAAAGTCATTATTACACAGCAAAACTTCTTGATATAGCAGGTGAATTTCCTGCATCAGCTTATGAATATATGCAAACAAAAAATCAGGAAAGAGCAAAACAAATAATTTCAGAACTAGAGGAAAAATGAAAATAAAAATAATCGCACTCGGTAAAATCAAAGAAAAATTTCTAAAAGACGGAATAGATGAGTTCCTCAAACGTCTGACACCATACACAGCAATGGAAATTGTTGAGCTCAATCCTGTTGAAATCAAAGACAATCAAACAGAAAAAGCTCTTTTGGAAGAAGGGGAGAAAATATTATCAAACATCAAACCTGATTCCTACGTTATTACAATGGAAATCTTAGGCAAACAATTATCCTCAGAAGATTTTGCAGCAAAAATAAACGAAATCACAATAAGCGGAATCAGTGAACTTGTTTTCATAATCGGTTCATCCTGCGGTATCGCGCCAACAGTAAGCCAAAGAGCTAATTTTAAATTAAGTATTTCTAAAATGACATTCCTGCACCAATTTGCAAGACTACTTCTTGTGGAACAAATTTATCGCGCGTTTAAGATTTTGAAAAATGAAACCTACCACAAGTAACTTTTTCAACAAGGGGCGGAGCACATTTCATTGAGGCTACCGGCTTATATTCAGCCGCGTCCGTGCTCCTTTGGGTATATACTACAAGTTGGTTCGCGCCGGTTGGGATTGGTGAGATTGCGTAATATTTCTTCACAAAAAAGCAAAAAGACTAAAGAAATTGTTTTTATATATATATGGTTAGTGTAAATTTTCAAAATAATTTAAAGGTTTATCAAACGGGCGGAATACAGAAAACACAAACCGCCCCTTTCTCTGCATCTAAACCCGCAGCTCCAACATTTAAAGCAGCTGCATATACTTCTGCTGTAACTGTTCGTACAAGTTTAACTACTCACGACGAAAAACAAAAATATAAAGAATTATCAGAAGATTTGGATTATAAATACAGGAAAAAACTAAATTATGCACTAAAATCAGGCATACTTTTGAAAAACAACTCTGATGATAAGAGTTCTGTGTTAGATAATTTACATAAAATCCTAAAAGAAGAACGCGATCCGGGGCTTGATGGAAGAACTATTTTGAAAGAATGTCTTGATATCATATCAAACCCTTATGTCATAACCCAAACAGCAGAAGATATTCCTCAGGAATATAAAACTCAAATAATCGGGCTTATGACAAATATGAGTGAAGATATTGAAGAAATCAAGAAAGCAAACTACCATCTGGATACTCTTCATACAGGAACTTGCCCGACTGCGAGTGTCGAATTCGACCTTGCGACCAAAAATCCTGCCGAGTTTTTTAGAATAGTTGAAGGCTTAACTTCACCTAAAAATGAAGCTTACAAAATTATTGATATGGACTCTTTATCAGAAAAAACTCTTGATGCGGTCTGGTTATTAAATAAATTCAAAACACCGCATAAAATAGGAAACTTTGATAAAGCAGTCGTACTGCTCAAGCCTGATGAGAATGCAATTATTCGTGCCCGAATCCAAAATCATCACAGAGACAAAGGCGAACGCTCAATCATTGATGTTTTAATGCAATCAACAATGATGCAATTAGGTTCACAACAAACATACAATTCTCTTACTGACAAACGTGCACCAAACGCCTGGACAGAAGAAGACGGCGGACTGATTGATTTTGAAAAAACTTACGTGGAATCAGTTATGGAGAATAAAAATACAACTTCCGTAATTTACCAAAAAGTTGACCAACACGGGCGTCTGGAAGGTTACGAAAAAGACTTTGCAACAATAAAAAAAGAATTATTAGATACTCTTGCAATGGGACACAATATTATAATCGGCTACACTTGGCCAGACCCTGATAACGACAACAGACTGGCAGGTCACGAAATAACTATTGTAGACCATAAAACAGACAAAAACGGAGAAACAATTTTCATCTGTCAAGACTCAGACGATGATGTGGCAGCTCCTATTGAAATGCCTGAATCATTTCTGCTTCCAAGTATCCACCACGCAGGACTGCCTGAAGAAATCGCAGCACGCGATTTTGAATACGAAGACAGCTGGAAATTCGGCGTCGATGAATTTGCTAAAGTTCAACGAAATCAATAGTCATGTTGTAGTATTTTCGTAAATAGTGTATAATAATTATATATATAATAAGAGAGGCGCATGGATGGCAAACTTGAATATAATAATTATTATTGCTGCATTTTTGTTTGCGGTCGTTGCAATCTATGCTCTTTACGCCATTATTATGTTTCAAGGCAATAAAGTCGGTAAAGATAATGAACTTCAATTAACAACCAAAAATATCCTTGAACAGGTAGAAGTTTTATACGAAAAAGGCGAATATGCTCTTATTCAACTTTTGGCTACAAAGTATTTGGAAAGAGTTCCTAATCATCCGAAAGTAAGATTTTATCTTGCGCAAGCTTATTATAAAGACAGAAAATATAATAATGCAATTAAACAATGTTTAACCATCCTTAAAAAAGATCATAACAATATTGATACAAAAAAACTTCTCGGTGATTGTTTCATACAAAAAGATATGATTAATAAAGCAATCAAAGAATATGAAGAAATTTTTGATTACAGAAGCAACGATAAAGAAGTTGTAAGAACACTGGCTGAGCTATACAAAAATTCCGAGCAGTTCTTTTCTGCAATCTCTGTATATAATATTCTTGCAGGCTTGCTTGAACAGAATGATGAAATTGCGGATGTACAGCTAATCCTCGCGGAACTTAATGAAAGAACCCGCGATTATCCTGCTGCATTCGAAGCATATAAAACCAGATTAGGAATCTATCCGACAGATGTTTTCACCAACCAAAAACTTGCTGAATTATATATCAAGATTAAAAATTATCCAAAATCCGTAGAAACACTTCTCTACATGCTTTCTTTCGTAACCGAGCCTAAAATGCTTTTATGGGTTTATGAAAATCTTATTCAGCTTTATGTTGATACAGAAGAATACGAAAAAGCTATCGAATATTCTAACAGACTCCTTGATATCCAAGGCTCTGATAAATTCAAAATCAAAAACGACATAGCTAATTTTAATCTGAAACTAAACAACTATGATACAGGCATAACCATTTTAGAAGAACTTGTAATGATGTCACAAAACGGTTATGACGTAACCGTTGAGCTTTCTAAAGCATACATTGAACGTAAAGAATATCAAAAAGCACTCGACAAATACCTTGCGCTTTTAGATAAATCTACTCAAAAAGAAGCAAAAAGTGTTCGTCAGCTTATTTGCGAACTTTATATTCTTTGGGCTGTTGAACTTGCAAAAATAGAAGATTTTGAAACATCATATAAATATTTAGATAATGCAGGCGATTACAACCCGCTTAATCCTGAAATTTATTATAACAAAGCACTAAATAAGATTGCTCAAAGAGACACAGCCGCAAGCGTAGAATTATTACACAAAGCATTAGAATACGATAAAACAAATGAATATCATACAAAATATTTATTAAAACTCTCAGAAGCTCACCATATCTTAGGTAACTTCTTTGAAGAAAAGAAAGCATTATCAGACTTGTTAAAAATTGATGACAGACACCCGATGGGTTTATACAGAAGCGGTTTGATGTATGCAGCACAGCACGATACCAAAAACGCAGAAGAATGCTTCAAAAAAGCATTGCAATATGACCCTGAATTAATCAAAGCAAAATATAACCTTGCACTTATCTACGAAAGCAATAACAGAGATAAGGCAAAAGAACTTTATATAGAAGTTCTTGAACAAGACCCGAGCTTTGAAGAAGCTAAAAACGCGCTCGCAGACTTAGCAACTTCCGACTATTATTAAATGAAGTCAAGTTTCCTCTGGGATATATATAACGGTATCAGCTAAAAAATCTCTTGCTTCATCATAAGATGAAAATCTTGGGACAATACGCTGATAATCCTTAACTACAGACAAAATATCATCCGTACTCATCCTGATTAACCTTCTTGAACCTAATTCATTCTCAATAATTCTTGCCATTTTTTATAACCTTTGGGCGGGACACATTTCATAATACTACCAGCTTGGATTATTAGTTCGTCCGTGTCCCTTTTGAACGAACTTCAAGTGGGTTCGCGCCGGTTGCTGTATTATGTTTAACGACAAAAAACCTATTTGACTTTAATTAAATCAAATAGGTTAATTAGAAAACATTTTTATAATCTGAACTAAAATACTACTGCGCCTTGTTCTTCAACCTTAAGTGTACGAACATCAGCTTTAATATTTTGTCCTTCCCAAATTTCTTTAACAGTTGAACGAATCTTATCCGTATCATATTTATAAGAAATAACCAATAATGATGGGCCTGCACCTGAAAGTACACAACCAAGTACACCATCTTCGTGTTTGAAGGCTTCCATAATATCTTTCATACCCGGAACAAGTTTTTCTCTATAAGGCTGATGCAATCTGTCTTTTAAAGCAAGACGCATAAGCTTATGGTCACAGGTATTAACAGCATTAATAAGCATTGCAAGGTGTTTTGCATTAAATATTGCATCCTGCATTGGAACTTCTGACGGAAGCACCGAACGCGCAATATTTGTAGACAATTCGAAATCAGGAATACAAACCGTCAAATCCCATTCTTCAGGCCATTTTAATTTTGAATAAGTAATAGTACCGTCGTCTTCCTGATTAGCTAACACAAACCCGCCTAAAATAGCAGGTGCAACATTATCAGGATGACCTTCAACTTCTGTAGCGATTGCAAGAAGCGCTGTCTCATCCGCAGGAGAACCCAAAAGTTTATTAGCAGCAAGCAAACCGCCTACAACTATAGAAGAAGAGCTGCCTAAACCTCTTGTAATAGGTATTTGAGCCTGAATATTAATTTTTAATTCAGAAGGTTCTTGACCGATTGAATTATAAAGCATTTCAACTGCTTTATAAACAATGTTATTTTCATCTTTAGGAATACTATCGAAAATCATCTCATCAATAGTTTCTTCTTCTGACATAAGATTAATTTCAATCCCTGTACCGGGAAGCACGGTTTCTTCAATAGTAATTGTGTTATAAATAGGAAGTGCCAAGCCCAAACAATCAAAACCGGGGCCGATATTTGCCGAACTTGCAGGCACTTTTACGCTAACTTTCATTAATTTTCTCCTTTTAGCTATAAAGGGATTATACAATAAAGAAGAAAAAAGTACATCATTAGATATTCATTTTTTTGAAATCTTGAACATATTCAGGGCGTTGGTTCATATAATTTCCTTGAATTTCACCATCAGATTCTGCTCTGCGGCGTTCAAGATGTAACTGACCGTTCTTAACAATTTCTTGTAATTGGTTAAGATTTTGTTCAATACTAACAAGAACCTGTTCTGCATATACGGAAGCACTGTCTTTAGTTCTCAATGCTTCGTCCATTGCCTGATTTCTTACAGCATCAGCTTCTTCATAAGACTTACGCTTAATATCTTCACAATCAGCAATAACCTGTTCTTTAATTTTTTCAGCTTCTCTTTGAACAGCTCTTAACAAATCAGATTCGCTCAATAATCTGTTAGCTTCTGCCTGAGCGTCAGCAACAATTTTTTCTGCTCTCTGTTGAGCTTCATATTGAACCTGATCCTTTGTTCTCAAAAGAGCTCTTGCTTCTTTGATTTCATCAGGCAAAGCTGCATATAATTTGTCTAAAATATTAGTCACAACATCTTTTTTCACAACACTAAATGCGCATCCTAAAAGCGGAAAGCCTTTATCCAAAGCATCTTCCAGTTCGCTCATTAAACCGTAAATAACATCTTGTTGTGAATTCATATTATGCTCCAAAATTTGTATGATAGTTACCAGAATTTTACAACAAACAAGTGACAAAAGTCAATCAAATGCATGTTTTTAAAGATTATTGTACAAAAATCTGATATCTTGTTCTAATATTACAGTGAATCCCGCAATAATAGATTGTGCATCTTTATATCTTACACAATATGATTCGGATGAAAAAATAAATCTTCTCTGAATACTTGCACGTAGTGAATGATATAGTGCAATGCTCTTAAGCCCGCTGCTTTTTTTCTGTCTCAGAAGTTTTTTGTATTCATCAGGAAAACTTGCTTCTATACAGCACAAAACATCATCAATCCTATTCTTATCAACTATTTTTACTTTCAAAAAAGTAAAACTTGAATTGTTATTGATTACATTAGATAATTTTTTTAAATGTTTCTTTAACTCAATAATGGATTCGTCAACAGTAAACATAGTTCTATCTCCTTTAATTGGATTATAACAAAAAACTTGTTTAATGTAAATTTAATGATTCAAGAATATTTAATAAAACAGAGCCTTTATACCTGTGCTCCTGCAACTCCGCAATATTCAAATTAACCTGACCGCATGACTGTTCTTGAACAGTTTTGCAAAATTCATCCACATAAGAAGTACTGACATTGTTTTTTCTAAAAATTCCCCTTTTAACTTGATTGATTAAACCATCAACATATTTTTGTGAATTTTCAGAAGTCTCAGGCACTCTTACAAGCTGTTCCGTAAAATCAATATTTCCGCGCTCAGCATTCACTCTTGTTCCTGCACCGCCAAAATTATACATCTCATCAGCTCCGCCTTTAGACTGCGGAAGAATGTGTTCAACAGAAGCAAGATTCGGCCATAATAATCTGTAACCGATTTTCCAGGAAGGTTCTCGAGAAAATTTCATAATATATGCGGGAATACTTTTTCTGGAAGTCGGAAGACTAATCGCAAGCTGCTGTAATCTTGTCTTTAATTCTTCATCTTCAATCGGTTCAATAAGATTATTCAAATCATAAATAAACGATTTTCTGCTAAACGGTACCAAAAAACGTTCATGCTTTAATCGTTTTTGTGATTCTCCAATCAATGTACGCAATTGTTCATTCTTTTTTAATACGGAAGATTTCAGAATAATTTTTAAAAACTTCATAATCTGCTGCTGAGTTTCCATTGTTTTGGAATCGGTTTCATCCGTAAGTCTTGAAGCCTCTAGTCTCAACTTTGAGATAACGCGCTGCGCTTTCGGAGAACCGTTTTGCACAATATCTTCACCAATCTTGTCTAATTTATATTTAAACTCATAAGAACTGAACGGTAAATAAATCGGTTTTTCATTGATTTTATCTTCTGTTTCCGACATAAAATGCTGGAATCTGTATTGGTAATCCTCAGGCAAATCCGATGCCGCAATTCGAATTTGTTCTAACACAGGCAGTTGTTCTTTTTTTAATTTAGCACTGTAACTTGGTGTTATGATTTTTAAAATTTGCTGCAAATTCTTTTCGGGATGAAGCCGTGCAACACTTTTAATAATTTTATACACCTGATATTCAATATCCGTAATACTTTTTTCAAAAGGTTTCATCGTCTGCATAACCTCAGACACCGGAGCATCAAAAGCATTGTTATTAAGCAATCTTTGCACCCTGCGAGGGTCAATCATTTCAACGCCTGTGTACATACAAGGCAGTCCGTAGGAAAAAAGATTTTTTAATTTTCCCGAATTTGCAATCCCAAAAGCCGGCGAATTCTGCACAGCCCTCTCTCTTGGATAGGACTTTGGCAAAATGTTTGGCTGCAAATTGTCTATTCTCATAAATTAGGCTAATTTTAGCATATTTATTCTAAGAGTGCAATAATTAACAGCGCGAGAAAAAATTCACCGCGCTGTTAAAAAGGTATGTATATTTTTGAGTCTCTAAGCCTCTATGAATAGTCGTCTTCCGACTATATTCGGCTGATTATTGTAATATCCCGCGAAATACCCGCCTGCCACAGGACGGTTTTGCCCGTAAGTTGCAAACGGATTTTCATGATTGGAATTTACAAAAGGGTTATTTGATGCAAACGGATTTGAAGCCGCACCTTTTGAATTGGTACGCTTAATCTCTCCCGCCTGAAAAGTAGGAGATGCTGTTAAAACTCTTGATAATAAACTTACGATTTCTGCCATTTAGGTTACCTTTCTGAAAGGTGTTTAATGATTTATTTTCTAAAGTCAATTTATTTATCGACAAAAATTTGAAAAACTTGAATCACAAATTTAAAACATCAACTGCATGTATGAGATTTTATTTTTAGCTGTTCGGCGGATATCTTTACAATATACTTTAATTTATAGTATTCTATGAATAAGGGAGTATGGTTATGCCGTTTGAATTTATAAGACAAGAAATTGAGGATGTAATATTAGTCAAACCTAAGGTTTTTGGCGATAACAGAGGCTTTTTCCTCGAAAGCTACAAAAAATCTGATTTCGTACAAAACGGAATAGATGTTGAGTTTAATCAAGATAATCATTCCAAATCCACAGCACATGTTCTTAGAGGGCTTCATTATCAGGAAACACCTTACGGACAGGCAAAACTTGTTCGCTGTTCAAGAGGCAGAATCTACGATGTGGCAATGGATATTCGCCCTGAATCAAAAACTTTCGGCAAATACGTAAAAGTCGAACTTTCAGAAGAAAATAAATGCATGCTGTTTATTCCTGAAGGTTTTGCGCACGGTTTTGTTGTACTCTCTGATGAAGCGGAATTATTATATAAAGCAAGCGGAGAATACGCACCTCAAGCCGACCGCGGAATTCTATGGTCAGAAGTTGATTGGGGTATAGATTTTGAACCGATTCTTTCAGAAAAAGACAAAGTTCAGCCAAAATTAAAGGAGGTTTTTGCATGCGTATCTTAGTTACAGGCGGAGCAGGATTTATCGGAAGCTGTTTTGTAAGACACATGCTCCAAAAACATCCTGATTATAAGATTATTAACTTAGACGCACTGACTTATTGCGGTAATTTAGACAACTTAAAAGATGTTGAATCAAACCCGAATTATAAATTTGTTCACGGCAACATCTGCGACAGAAATCTTGTAAGAGAACTAATTCGTGAATCTGATTGCGTTGTAAACTTTGCAGCAGAATCTCATGTTGATAATTCTATTAAACACCCTGAAATCTTTATTGAAACAAATGTTCAGGGTACACTGAACCTCTTACAGGCAAGCCGCGAAATCGGTGTTGAAAGATTTTTACAGGTTTCAACAGATGAAGTATATGGAACTTTAGGCAAAACCGGTTATTTCTATGAAACAACCCCGCTTGCACCAAACAGCCCTTATTCAGCTTCAAAAGCAAGCGCGGATATGCTTGTTAGAGCTTACCGTGAAACATACAACATGCCTGTCTTAAATACACGCTGTTCAAACAACTACGGGCCTTATCAGTATCCTGAAAAACTCATACCGTTCTTTATTTCACAATTATTAAAAGGTGAAAAAGTTCCTGTTTATGGCGACGGACTAAACGTAAGAGACTGGTTATATGTTTACGACCACTGCGAAGCAATTGATGTAGTACTTCATAGGGGTAAAATAGGCGAAGTGTACAACATCGGCGGACACAACGAAAAAACAAATATTGAAATAACTCATCTTATTTTGAACGCAATGGGTAAAGATGAGTCTTCCATAAAATATGTTGAAGACCGACTCGGACATGACAGACGTTATGCTATTTCTAATGACAAAATCACTTCCGAACTCGGCTGGAAGCCGTCACTTACTTTTGAAGAAGGTATAAAACTCACAATTGACTGGTATTTGAACAATCAGGAATGGATTAAAGGGATAGAAAATAAGAAGGCTGTTGTATGACAATAATGAATTTTATCAGAAAAAACCTAGGTTTACCTATGAAATATGGAGACCCTAAACTGGTAAAAAAATATTGTAAAGGAAAAGGTCTGGAAATAGGCGGCGCATCCCATGCAGCCTTTCATTTTAATGCGTTAAATGTTGATATGGCTGCTCATGACAATCCTGATGATGTATATTATCAAGAACAAATGAAACTTGCAGGATGCGTAAAAAAGGTTGATATTATTGCAAAAGGCGATAGTATTCCTTTAGAGGACAACTCTGTGGATTTTGTTTTTTCATCACATGTAATTGAACATTTTTATGATCCGATTTCGGCAGTAAATGAATGGCTTAGAGTTGTTAAACCTAATAAATACGTTGTATTAATAGTTCCCCATAAAGAAAGAACTTTTGATTCGGAACGAGATTGTACAACTATTGAGGAATTTGAAACAAGACATAATGATTATGATAAAAACATGTCTTATCCTGACCAACACTATAGTGTTTGGACAACAGAAACTTTTTTGGAGTTTGCAAAACACTTCAATTTTAATGTTATAGCATATCAGGATATTGTAGTTCCTCGTTTTAATAACAGTTTTGGGATAGTAATTAAAAAATCTGAAAGGAAATCATGAAAGCACTTGTAACGGGCGCAAAAGGAATGCTCGGACAGGATTTATGTCCGATTTTAGAAGACAACGGATTTGAAGTAATTGAAACAGATATTCACAATCTTGATATTACAAAAGATTGCACTGAATTTATTATGGCAGAAAAACCCGATTTAGTAATACATTGTGCTGCGTACACAAATGTTGATAAAGCGGAAGAAGACCTTGAAACAGCAAGATTGATAAATGCAGTCGGAGCGGAAAACATTGCCAAAGCCTGCGCTAAAGCAGATGCAACAATGGTTTATATTTCTACGGATTATGTTTTCGACGGCACTAAAAACGAACCTTATTTACCTGAAGACAAACCTAATCCGATAAATAACTACGGATTGACTAAACTTCAAGGCGAAGAAGCAGTTAAAAAACATTGCACTAAATACTACATTGCGCGCACAAGCTGGTTATACGGTCATCATGGACGAAATTTTGTAGAGACAATGATTTCTCTTGCAGATAAACCTGAACTCAAAGTTGTAGATGACCAAATCGGATGTCCGACCTGGACAGTTGAGCTTGCAAACGGAATCCTTAAACTTTTGGATAAACCGTTTGGAACATATCACGTATGCGGCAGCGGACATACAAGCTGGTACGGATTTGCAAAAGAAATCTTTGAACAAGAAGGACTAAAAGTTAATTTAAACCCTTGTGCAACAGAAGAATTTCCGCGGCCTGCTAAACGACCAAAGTTCAGCATTATGGAAAACAACGGCATTACACGAGATTGGAAAAGTGCACTAAAAGATTATTTAGCACTCAGGGAGGTAACAGTATGAAAGGAATAGTACTTGCAGGAGGTTCAGGAACCCGTTTATACCCGACAACCATGGCAACATCCAAACAGCTTTTGCCTGTTTATGATAAACCTATGATTTATTATCCGATTTCGGTTCTAATGCTTGCAGGTATTCGCGAAATCCTTATTATATCAACACCTCAGGATTTACCGAATTTCAAAAAACTCTTAGGAGACGGCGAACAGTTTGGAGTAAAATTCTCGTACAAAGAACAGCCTAGTCCTGATGGTCTGGCTCAAGCATTCATACTCGGAGAAGAATTTATCAGTAAGGATTCGGCTGCATTGGTTCTCGGCGATAATATTTTCTACGGCGCAGGATTTTCAGGAATACTTAAAAATGCTGTAGAAAGAGCTGACAAAGGAGATGCGACAATTTTCGGATATTATGTAAAAGACCCTGAAAGATTCGGTGTTGTTGAGTTCGACAAAGAAGGTAAAGCTCTTTCAATAGAAGAAAAACCCGCTAAGCCTAAATCAAATTACGCAGTTACTGGTCTATATTTCTATGATAACAAAGTTATTGAATACGCTAAATCTCTTAAGCCTTCAAAACGCGGTGAGTTGGAAATAACCGACTTAAACAAAATATATCTGAAATCAGAAAAACTCCACACGGAAGTTTTCGGCAGAGGTTTTGCTTGGCTTGATACAGGAACACACAAATCCCTAATGCAGGCAGGGCAATATGTTCAAACCATAGAAGAAAATCAGGGAATAAAAATTGCCTGTTTAGAAGAAGTTGCATTCAGAATGGGATTTTTGCCTAAAGAACAAGTTATTGAAAACGCAAAAAAATATAAACAAAACGAATATTATAATTACATAACAAATTTGCACTAAAATATGCTATAATATAAGAGTTGCACGACAACATTAGGAGTTTATATGGCTGTTTTATCAAGATCTGTTTATGTACTTGCGGTTATTGAGGCTTTAATTACTGCATTTGTGGCACTTTTGAGTTTCGCTTTTGTTGCACAAACTCCCGCAAAACTCTTTATCGTTGCTTTTATTTTTGTTGTATCAATTATTACAGCGTTGACTCTTAAAGGGTTTTACAGCATAAGAAAATATCGTTTAAAAGATATTTATCTTCTTTTTGAAGGAATTTTTATCGCATCTTTTGCCGCTACAGCATTATCTGTGCCTGTTCTGGGCGGATTTGCGTACGCATTGGCTTTATATGATATCGGCTTAATTTTTACAAGTATTTTACTTGTAAGAATCGTCTTCCTGATTTACAAAAAATTCCTCAAACCTGTTAAAAACATTCTAATCGTCGGTGCTGGTCAGGACGGAAAACTTATTGCCGAAGAAATCCAATCAAGACCTGAACTCGGAATGAAAGTTGTCGGATTCTTGGATGATAATATGAATAATATCGAAGAAGAAGACTCTTCAATCCCTATTTTGGGCTTAACTTATGACTCGGAAGCAGTTATTAAAGATAATAAAGTAGATATGGTTATTATTGCCGTTAAATCAAGAATGGATTCAAATATCCTTACCGATTTAGCAAAAGGAATTCCTCTTGGCGTTAAAGTTTGGAGAATGCCGACATTCTACGCACATATTACTAAAAAACTCTTTACTAATAAAATGGCTGTAAACTGGCTGTTCTATGATTATGTAAGACCAAAACACATTATCTACTCACACGTAAAACAGGTTCTTGATATAATTTCTGCAATTGCAATTCTGATTGTAACATTACCGTTATCAGTTATCGCAATGATTGGAATCAAACTCTCCGATTTCGGCCCTGTATTCTTTACTCAGACAAGAATCGGAAAATTCGGAAGACCATTCAAAATGATAAAATTCAGAACTATGTATCAGGACAAAGTTGATGAAGGTTTTGATGACGATTTGGAAGAAATCGAAAACGACGATAAACGTATTATGCCGTTCTGCAAACTAATCAGAAAATTCCATATCGACGAAATTCCGCAAATGTTCAATATCTTAAAAGGCGAAATGAGCTTAATCGGCCCGCGTCCCGTAAGAGAAGAAGTTTATCTTGAAAACAAGGAAAATATTCCGTTCTGGGAATGCCGTAACTGGGTTCGCCCGGGCTGGACAGGATGGCAGCAGATTAATAATGTTGATTGCATACCTGAAGAACGTCTCGGATACGATTTATATTATGTAAAACACAGAACACTCTTCTGGGAAATTACAATCTTTGTTCAATATCTTGCAAAAGTAATCAGCGGAAGATTATAGTTTTTTATAAACATTGTGCATAACACGTCCAAAATTGTGTTTACGCAGCAATGCCTGAATGGAAGGTTCTTCTTCTTCCAGTAATCCGATTACAAACAAACTGTTTTCTTTTAATATGTTGGAAGCAGTTTCTATAAAGCGCTGAACTTTTGAAGGATAATCGGCAAAATACCCGAGACAATTCCTGCATAATAATATAGTATTAGAATCATCTTTTAAGGTTGGAAGTATTTCAAACATATCACCTTGATTGAAATTAACACGATTTTTCAGCTTTGACCTTACGGAATACAAAGTAGAAAACCCGCTGTAAGAAGGTTCGGTATCAGGAGTCTTAAAATATCGTTTTAGTCCAATCCCCTTACCATTTATACATGACTCATCCTGCGGAGATATATGAACATATCCGCTTGACGCCATTTTGACCATACTGTCCTTAATATCATAAGCCGTTATAGGATTGCATTTCTCTAAGTACTTCTCATCAGCATACTCAAATAATGACATAATATAAGTAAACGCCTCTGTTCCATCAGAAGCTCCAAACTGTACAATATTTACCTTATCTTTATCTTTAAAAAGCTCTTCTTGATAACGAATAAACTCTTCCCATCTCAAATCTTTTCTAAAAAACCAAGTCCAAGTCCCCATCTCTTTACCGTCTTGCATTCTATAGAACGAAGACGAAGATTTGAATTGCGGAGCATAATACGGTTGGTTAAAAGATATCTTCATAACTCTAATAAACCGCAAGAAAAATATTTTTTGCTATGTTCATGCTACGATTGAAATGTACACTAAGCTGGAGAATAAAAATGCAAGTAAATAACATATCCCCTGCTTTCACAGGCAGAGAATTCAACATTACCCCTGAAATGAACAAAGGAAGAAAATTTTTATATAATGAAGTTGTAGATATAATCAGAGAAACACCTGTTCCTGCTGTTTTTTCAAACGAAGGTATTAAAATCAGCGCACCTGAATCTCAGAGCCTTACAAAAGTTCTTGGTAATTTAACAAAATCAGGAATTAATTTTGAGACAATTGCTTAATTGTACAATCTAAAGCAACATCAGTAACAAAATCCATATCCGCTTCTTCAATAATTAGCGGCGGATTGAAGTATAAAACATCACCTAAAGGACGAAGCAAAACACCTTTTTCAAGGGCTCTTTTATAGATTTGATAGCCCGTTCTTTTGGTGTAGTCTAAAGGTTCTTTTGTTTCCTTATTTTTTACCAGTTCAATCGCATTAATCAAACCGATTGAGCGGACTTCGCCTACATTTTCAAGCGGAAGGAATTTTTCTTTAATAATTTTATTAAAGTATTTTGCTCTAACATTGGCTTTTTCAATTATTTTTTCATCACTCAAAATTTTAAGCACCTCAACAGCAGCGGAACACGCCAGAGGATTTCCCGCATAAGTATGAGAATGCATAAAAGCTTTGCCTTTCAAATAATCATCATAAAACGCGTCATAAATCTCTTGAGTAGTAATTGCAACCGCCATCGGCATATAACCGCCCGTTAAACCTTTTGAGAGACACATAATATCAGGGGAAACTCCTGCATGGTCAAACGCAAACATTTTCCCTGTTCTGCCATAACCTGTCGCAATCTCATCCGCAATCAAATGCACATTATATTTGTCACACAATTCTCTTAATTTTTTCAAATAAAGCGGCGGATAAACCTTCATGCCGGCAGAACCCTGCAAAAGCGGTTCAACTATAATTGCAGCAGTTTCTTCTGCATATTGTTTGAACGCTTCTTCTGCTTTAGCAAAACATTCGCATTGACAATTATCACGGCATTTGCCGTAAGGACAGCGGAAACAGTCAGGGCCGTCAATTCTTACAACATCCAAAAGAAGCGGTTTATACAATTCCGAATACAAATCTACTCCACCCACAGCAAGCGCACCAAGGGTTTCGCCATGATAAGCCTCTGAAAGTGCCATAAAATGTTTTTTCTGCGGATTGCCTGTTTGATAATGATACTGAAAACTCATTTTTAAAGACATTTCAATCGCTGATGAGCCATTGTCGGCAAAGTTGAATTTACACAAACCTTTCGGAAGAACTTTCATAAGTTCCTGACAAAGAGTAATTACTGTTTTATGCGAAAAATTAGCAAAAATCACATGTTCTAAAGTATCAATCTGTTTTTTTACAGCAGCATTGATTCTCGGGTTACAGTGTCCAAGCAGATTACACCACCATGAACTGATTACATCTTTATAACATTTACCGTTAATATCATAAAGATTAATACCTTCACCTCGCTCAATCACAATCGGAGGAAGTGTTTCATAATCCTTCATCTGTGAACAAGGGTGCCAAATATATTTTAAATCTTCTGCCTGCCAATCCATAATCTAATCCTTAAATAGTCCTTCCAAAAGCATAATGTCATTACCGTTTTTCGCTACAGTTGCAACAACATTTACGCCGGTTAAGTTTTCTACCTGCTCTAAATTATCCCAATGCATAAAATCATTTGAATCATAATTATTGAGAATAATTCCTTCTATTTCAATACCGTTAGCACGGGCATATTCAACAGTCAAAAGAGTTGAATTTATTGTTCCCAAGCCCGCATCTGCAATAATCAGCGTACTCAAACCCAGTTCCCAGATTAAATCTTTTAAAAGATATTTTTCATCTTTTTCTGCTATCAAAGGACAGGTTATTCCACCCGCGCCTTCAATTAAAAGATAGTCGTATTTTTTATTAATCTGAGCAAAATCATACTTTATTTTGTCTATATCAATTTTTTGATTAGCACGTTTAGCAGCAAGGTGCGGAGAAACAGCTTCTTTCCACCAATATGAAACACATTCGTCCGCCGTAGTCGGAATTTGAGCCATATCCACAACATAATTAGGGTCGCTGTCAACAAGTCTTCCGCCGAGTTCAAAAACTCCGCTCACGACAGGTTTATAGTACCCGCAGTTGTAACCTGCTTCGCGCATTTTTTTAACAATCAGCGCTGAAATATAGGTTTTTCCGACATCTGTTCCAGTTGCTGTAATAAAAATCTTCTTAGCCATATTTAAAGGTTAGCACTTCAAGATTGAATATACAAGAATAAATTATTTAATATATTGTCGTTTTAACGCAACCTGTCTTGCAAAATTTTCAACCCTTTCGCCCAATTTATTAATTTAGGAAAGCGTTTATTATTATGTCCGAATGCGAGCCATTCGCGCTCATTATCTATCATTGAACCAATCCCTTTTACCCCTTTGTAAATAAAAGCATACATACCGGTTCTGTCAGCACCTGCTTTACAATGAATATGTGCTTTTCCTCCTTGTTTTTGAACTCCTTCCACAATATCCAGAAATTCAGCAACTTTTTCCTCTGTTGGTTTTGGAGTAATCGTCGGAATATTATGATATTTCATCCCCAGATTCTCTACCACATTTTTTTCATCAAAAGTCTGAGCAGGTTCAATCATTGTACGGAAATTTATAATATCCGTAACTCCTTGGCTCTTAAGCCAGATAAAATCCTCTTCCTTAGGCTGAGCAGAACGCGAAACCACATCATCAATCCTAGCGTAATTATTTGGTTTACCCTTAAAAATCGGTAAAATTCTTAACAAATTCTATCGCCTCATCTTTTGTATTAACGACACTGCTCATTTGAGCCTCGTTAAGAGCTTTCATTATAACCCCTAATACAGGTGATTGTTTAATCCCTTTAATCTCCATAACCTCAAACCCTGTTAGAAGTTTAGGCAGCGGCTCCATTGTTTCACGTTTTTCAAGATAAAAATTTAAAAGCTTATCCAAACCGTTAATATTATCCTTAACCATTTCTTCCGTAATCGCTTCTCCGCGTGCAGAAAGTCTGTCCGCTTTGGCTAAAATAATATTATCAATTACATTTTCTTCCATCTTACGCAAATAGCGCATCATAACTTTTTCGTTCAAATCAGGTGCAACAATTACGTTAGATGGGTAAATATGATTCTTAATCATATTTTGAATATATTCAATCTGTTTTTTTGAAAACTTCAAATCCCTTAAAAACGGCACACACATTTTTGAACCGACATCATCGTGTTTAATAAATCTGTGACGCCCGCTCTCTTCGATTGTCCATGTAGAAAACTTGCCGATATCATGCAGAAATCCCGCAAGTTTTAAATGATTTATGCGCGGAAATCCGCCAAAATCGATTTGGTCAAGATGCTCTTTTTCTTTTGAAGAAGCATTTTCATATAATTCTTCAATGTTTCTGACCGTTTCAACGACATGGTGGAACAAATCCAAATGATGATGAGTATTTGGCGGAACTTTTTTCATCTCTTTTACTTGAGGAAAAATTTCCTCCAAAATCCCAAATTCATCCATCGCAAGCAATGTTTTGGCTGTATATTTGCCTCCAAAAAGTTTCATAAGCTCATAAGTTATACGCTCACGCGACGGATTCATAAGAAGATGTTTGTATTTATTTATCGCAGCTTTGAGCTCATCTGCCATCTCAAATCCTGTTACAGAAGCAAATCTAAACGCACGCAAAACCCGAAGCGGATCGTCTGCAAAGTTTTCATCTTTTATATGGCGCAAAACTCCGTGTTTTAAATCTTCCAAACCGCCTATTACATCAATAAATTCTTCATTTTTTAAATCATAAGCAATTGCATTGATGGTAAAATCCCGGCGGAGCAAATCTTCTTCAATACTTCCGCCTTGCAATTCTGAAATATCAAGAAAATTAACCTTGTCTTCCAAAACTACACGAAAGATTTTATTTTCCTCATCTAAAACAATAAAAGTTCCGTCAATATTACGCGCAAAACCATCTGCATCATTTATTGCAATATCTCTGTCAACAGAAGTTTTTCCCATCAAAAAATCCCTGACAGCACCGCCTACCAAGTAGCCTTCATTAATATTTTTTAGTATAAAATCATCCTTGATATTCATAAACAATATTTCCTAATGTTACAATAACAGCGGTTTCAGCCTTTAAAATCAAATCACCCAATGAAATCAGCAGAAGATTTTTTGATTTAAAATAATCAAATTCCCTTTGAGAGAATCCGCCTTCCGGCCCTATAATTGCAAGAACTTTTTCGCCTTTTTTAATCGGATTTTGAGTTAAAAATTCTTTCAAAGTTATTTCCGTTGAACGCTCAGCAAGAACAAGAATTTTATCAAAATCTTGTTTTAAGACTTCTTCCAATACTGTTGGTTCAAAACAAGTCGGAACTTTTGAACGCTCGCATTGTTTACAAGCTTCAAACATAACTTTTTGCCATTTTTCGTGTTTTTTAGCCAAAACCGATTGAGCAAGCGCACAATTATCAGTTACAACAGGAAAAACCCCGCGTGCGCCGAGTTCTGTCGCTTTTTCCATGACTGTCAATTGGGCATCACTTCTCAAAGGGCTTTGAGCCAGATACAAATCAAAATCCAGATCCCGTTTTGAGGGATAAAACTTTTGAATTTCGCAAATAATTTCTGAATTTGTAATCGCATTTATAATAGTTTCATATTGGATTTGATTCTCATCTATCAAAAGCAGGCTTTCACCCACGCGAGCACGAAGAGCACGCGCAATATGACGATAGTTTTCATTATCGCTGATTGTTATTAAATTATTATTTTTGTCAGTTGATTTAACAAAAAAATGCGGCATCTTTATCCTTCCATTGTTTTGAATTTTTTCTTTAAGGTTATTCCCATTATTGCGCATAAAATAATTACAGCAACAACTAAAGCATACCAGAATCCGATTAAATTCATTTTATAATACAATCCCAACAAACTTCCCAAAGGAAGTGCAACAATCCAGAATGCAATAAAATTAGATATCATAACAATTTCAGTTTGTTTCAAACCTCTGAAAATACCTGCAAGAGTTGCTTGCAGTCCGTCAAATATCTGCATGAAACATAACAAATAAATCGCAGGTACACAAACCTGAATAAGCACAGGGTCTTTTGTAAACAATCCTGCAATTATCCCCGGAGCTGTTGCTACAACAACGGAAGAGCACGCCATAAACCCGCCTGCTAACATAAGCGCTGTTTTTGCATATTCTTTTAAAGATTTGAAATCTCTTGCCCCGTTTGTGAACCCTACTTTAACCGCAGCAGCATTACCTAAAGCAAGCGGAATCATAAATGATACCGAAGTAATTGTGCAGATAATATTCATTGCAGCAGCATAAACGCCTGAAATTCGTCCCAAAATAACAGTCATACCGTTGAATGCAACAAATTCAATCATAACAGCAATCGAAGACGGAATCCCGACTTTTATTAAATCAAAATAATAATTTTTATCTTTATGATGTTTGATTTTAACTTTTTTGAAACAGTACAAGAATAGAACAATTCCCATAAAATATCTTGTAATAAGACTTGCAATCGCAAGCCCTGCTGCACCCATTTCAGGAATAAAACCATAACCGAATACAAAAAGTATATTCAAAACAACATTTAAAAATATACAAAAAACAGTCAAAAGATTAGGAAATAATACAATCTCAAAAGATTGCAGAAACTCTTTTGACATACAATGCAAATACGCCCCAAATACCGAAAACGCAGTAATAAAGAAATATTCTTTAATCATAGGATTCAAAGCTTCTTCAAATCCCAAATATTTAATAAACGGAATACACGCCAAAATAATAAGCGAAATCACCACAGAAAGTCCCGCCGCAAATTTCAAAGAAGGATAAAAGTATTTTTCAGGTTCTTTGTTTGCTCCGCGATAATTGGACAAAATTGGCGAAATACTTATCAGAATCCCAATACCGAATATTGTAATACAGTTAATAATAGCCGTTGCAAGACTTATTGCAGCAAGTGTATCAGTTGAATGTCTTCCTGCAACGATAACATCTCCTACCCCGATAAGAATGAAACCAAGGTTTCCGAGAATAATCGGAAAAGCTATGTGTAGTAAATCTTTGATATAAGTTAATCTATTTTTAAACATAATACTTATCTTAACCCAAAGATAGATGTTTAGGAAACCTCTTTTATGCTAAATTTTTACTATGAGAAGAAAAATTAAAGGAGTGCTAAACGGAATAATTGCATCGGTTAGTTACGGAACAAATCCGCTGTTTGCCCTGCCTCTATATTCAAAAGGCATTGGAGTGAACTCGGTTTTGTTTTACAGATATGCTTTTGCAGTAATAATTTACGGACTCTGGTTAAAATTATTCAAAAAAACATCATTAAAAATTAATCTGCAAGAAGGTCTATGGCTATTGTTTTTCGGGCTTTTGTTTTCCGGTTCTTCGTTGACTCTGTTTGACGCATTTAATTATATTGATGCCGGGCTTGCCTGTACAATTCTTTTTGTATATCCGATTATGGTCGCAATAATTATGGCAATATTTTTCAAAGAAAAAATAACCGCCACAACCGTTCTATCAATCGGTTTAACTTCGTTTGGTATTTTTCTTCTTTATAACGGAGGCGAAAAGTTAAACCTGCACGGAGTTGGTCTGGTTATCGCTTCTGCGCTTTTATATGCGCTCTATATTGTCGGAGTAAAAAATGTCAAAGCAGTTAAACATCTTAAGTCAGATAAATTAACTTTTTATGTTATGCTTTTCGGAATGCTTTTATATATTATAAATCTGAATTTCTGTACAGAACTTCAGATTCTGCAAAGCCCTCTGCAATGGCTATGTGCAATTGCGCTTGCCATAATTCCTACAATAATTTCACTTGAAACAATAACGGTTGCAATAAAATTTGTCGGCTCAACCACAACTGCAATCCTCGGAGCACTAGAGCCTTTGACCGCAATATTTTTCGGAGTAACAATCTTCCACGAAGAATTAACAACAAAAATATGTTTTGGAATATTGTTAATCTTATCGGGAGTTTTGTTTTTGGTTACGAACAAAATCAGAAAGTAAAGTTATGATAACAATCCCGGCTATAAAATAAAAATACGTAGTTTTTAAAGGACAATAAAACCAATAAATATCCGCATTGTTCTTAATAGCAAACGGAATTCCTTTGAGTGCCAATATTGAATACGTAATAAAATTAAACACAAGCAGATGGTTTGCCATAATATGATAAGAATTTTGACCTATTTTATGTAAAAATTTCCAATCTTTAACTTTGTCATAAAATAAATTAACAAGAAACAAGCTCATCCAAATTCCAGTAAAACCTGTAACAATCGGAACTATCCAATTATCAAACTCACCCCAGACAAGAATATAACTCAGACCTATTCCGTCCATTGCGGTGAAATCCTTATTCGTAAGCCACAGCAAGGATTGTAATACAAGAACAATACCCAAAATTTTGAATGAAAAAATATTAATCTTATCTTCAATTTTTGTTTTATAAAGATACCCTGCTTCAATAAACAACAAAGAAAACATTGTTCTTAAAAGATATAAAATCCAAAGATTATCCGCAAATCTGCCTAACTGAATTGCAATAAGCGCAAAAACAAAATACCAGAAAATATTCAAATGTTTATGAACAATTTTATAAACCAATAAACTCGTAAACAGCTGCGGTACAAACCATAAAGGAGAAATCAAATCTAACTGGTGTCCTGTCAAAAACGGCATCAAAAGTTCATTTTTAAAAGTTACAGGTATTCCCCAAAACTTGCCGACAACAGGTGCAATCAAAAAAGTCAAACCCAAATAAACCAAAAAATATAAAATATACGGCTTCATTAAACTTTTAAATCTGCGTTTAAAATATTCAACAAATCCGTAATCAGGTTTAAACAACATGCCTGCAATAAAAAAGAACAAAACAATCTGAAACGAATATGGCGGAAACATAGGAATAAGAGCGAACTCCAAATGCCCGCTTACAACAACTAAAATTGCTAAAGCTTTAAGAATGTTTATTTTGTTATTCATAACTCTTTCAAAACTTTGCAAGGATTTCCCACTGCAACAACATTTGACGGAATATCTTTTACAACAACGCTTCCCGCTCCGATTACGACATTATCACCAATCGTAACCCCGCTCACAACAGTTACACCGCCGCCAAACCAAACATTATTCCCGACCTTTATTGGTTTTGCGTATTCCAATCCTGAGTTTCTTGTTTCCGCATCAAGCGGATGTTCTGCTGTATAAAATCCGCAATTCGGCCCGATAAAAACATTATCGCCAAAAGTAACAGGCGCACAATCCAAAATAACTAAGTTATGGTTGGAATAAAAATTTTCACCCAACTCAATATTATATCCGTAATCACAAAAGAAATTTGGTTCAATCTGAAAAGCTTCACCCGTTTTACCCAAAAGTTCTTTTAAATATTTCTTGTCTAACTCGGCATTATATTTATAACAAAGTTCTTTTGCCCTGATACGTTCTTCCAATAACCCGTCAAGATTCGGATTATACATTCCGCCTGATAACATTTTTTCTTTTTCGTTCATAAAAATATTCTACTAAAAAAAGAGGCTTTGTTAAGCCTCTTTTTAATTAATATGAAATCGCTCTGATTACATTAAATGATTTATCCCATCCGTTTGAATCTTTTGCGGTTTTGTACTTTTCCATTTTAGCTGCGCGTTTTGCTTTCAATTTTTCCTGACTCTTATTGAACTTTGCTAAAAGTTTAGGATTTTCGTTTCTTTCCTTAACAATAGGGCCTGCATAAGCCATAAATTTTTTGTAAGAATCTGTTGTATAGCCTGCTTTAGCCTTTGCAGGATAAGTATAAGTAATGTAGTCATAAAGATACATTGTTCTTTTGTCGCTTGATGGGTGAGTTGATGTAAAATCTTTATAACATCCGCCGATTTTGAACAAAACAGAAACCATCGCAAGCGGATTATATCCTGCTTTTGTCATCAAATCCACACCTGTAATATCAGCTTCGTATTCTTCAACACGAGACATTTTTAACATAGTCAAATTGTTAGCAGAATTTGCAGCAAGTCTCATGCCTGCACTCATATTTGTATTCGCAATTGCTGTAGCCGTAACTGTTCCCACAACATTTTGTTTTGCTACGTGATGGTTAACAATGTGACCGATTTCGTGAGCAATAACACCTGCTAATTCAGCATCGTTATCTACGAATTTTAACAAACCTGTATAAACACAGATTTGTTTATCAGCATTAGCAAACGCATTAATTTCATCTGTCTCAATAACTTTGAACTCAATTTTTGTCGGCAGATTGTTTTTAGAAAGCAGTGCTTTACCGATTCTGTTTACTCTGTCAACATTCGCTTTTGTTGTCCAGTTTGTTGTTGCAGCTTCTGCTGCGATGTGCATACCAAGCACGAAGGCAATAAATAAGCCTAAAATCTTTTTCATAATGTTCTCCCATAAAAATATATAGACTAATTCCAAAAACATTATATTAAAAAACTTTTTTTAATTCATGCTATTATTTCAATATGTTAAAAAAGATTTTTGATTTTACACGAGGGCTTTTAATCCTGATAATTTTCTATATTATCAGCGCTCTTGCTATCAAAATTTTTCATATCATGCTTCCGCCTGCAATCCTCGGCTTAGTGCTTTTTGCCGGAGCATTAATTACAGGAATTATTAAAGAAGAATGGATTGAAACCGCTTCAAAATTTTTAATCAAATACATGGCAATGTTTATTGTCCCTTTTATGGGCGGATTAATTGTTTACAAATCACTTTTATTAAAAAACTGGTTCGTTATACTTCTCGTAATATTCATTACAACAACGCTACTCATTGTCGCAACAGGATTGTTTGTTGAGTATGGTTTAAAATTCCTCAAGCTTCATCGGATGAGGAAAACAAGATGATTAATTTTTTCGGATTTGTTATCACAATAGTTTTCTATAAACTTGCAGAAGTATTAAAACGGTTTCCGATTTTATCAAAACTTCCTCCGATAATTATTGCAGGCGGAGCTGTAATCTTAATGTTAGAAATTTGTCATATTGATTTTGAAACATATAACAAAAGTGCTTCTTATCTTACGTTTCTCCTCATGCCTGCAACAATAGCTCTGGGATATCCGATTTATAAAAACATTGAGCTTCTCAAACAAAATAAACGAATTATTTATACAGCCTTTTTTGCTGCAACGGTTTTTGCAATAGTTACGACTTATCTAACCGCAAAAATTTGCCACGCAGACTTATACATAATTGAATCTATGCTTCCGAAATCCGTGACAGCACCAATTGCAGTAGAAATTTCCAAAAACATCGGAGGAATCCCCGAACTCACTGCCTGTGTTGTAGTTTTAACGGGAGTTTTTGGAGGAATATTCGGACATAAGATTCTTGAATTATTAAAAGTTAAAAACGACATCGCAATCGGCTTATCAATGGGAGCTGCAAGCCACGTTGTAGGTACAGCAAGCTGTGTGGAAAAAGGCCGCGAAAAACAAATCGTTATGGCTTCCGTTGCGCTTGTGATAGTCGGAGTTTTAACAGCAATAATTGCACCATTATTTTTGTATTTATTGAAAGTGAACTAAAAATGCTAATCAGAAATTTTCAAGACACGGATATTGTAGAAGCCTCTAAACTCGCTAAATTAACATGGGGAGATTTTTATACAGAAGAACCGCCAGAGCTTCAAAAAATGATTTATGATTTTATGATTGAATACTATGACCGTAACCGAAATTATTCGTTCAGCATTATTGAAAACGGCTTAAGAGGTTTTATTCTTGCATTTACCAAGAATGATAAATACACAAAGCAGCCTGATTTTAACGGCGAAAAAATAGCACAGGATTTATTCAATTATCTTGAGCTCTGCGGAAAAGAAGTTGAAAACATAATGGAAGCTGATGACATTATGCTCGGGCTTTTTGTTAGTATTCAAAAAGGATGCGGAAGACAGCTTTTACAGAAATTGTCCGAAAGCTGTAAAGGAAATATTTATCTCTGGACAGATACAACCTGTGATTGCGATTATTATGCAAAAAATAATTTTGAGCTGATTAAAAAATTTGATATTGAAGTAAATAATAATACCATTACAACTTTGATTTATAAAAAAAGCAGATGATTTTTTCATCTGCTTTTTATTAATTATTTTTCAATCGGCATTGGTCTTTTATGTCCGTGATGTTTTCTGTGTTTATCAAAATTTTGTTTACGTTCAGCTTTCATTTGTTCTAATTTTTTCAACTGTTTATCGGTCAAAATCGCTTCAAAATCTTTTTTACCCTGAACTCTCAAATCTCTTAGCTGAGCTCTTAGTTCCTGAACTTCTTTTTCCTTTTGTTTTAGCTGTTCAACAATCGGTTTTGCAGCTTCCATTTGTTTTTCTCTTAGCTGTTTTGCCTGTTCTTTTTGTTTAGCAGTCAATCCTAATTCATCTTCAAACTTATTAAAATCACATTTTGGTTTATGTAATTCTTTGCACTGTGGACGTTCTACTTTTGCAGGACAAACTACTGCCTTATCTTGAGGTGCATTATCCTCCGCAAACACTTGTGTTGAACATGTCATTGCAGCTATACCCGCTAAAATTAATAATTTTTTCATCTCTAAATCCTTTCTACGTTTCGTCATTTACAACTCTTACATTGATAGAACGATTTAGAATTTTAATTGTTCATTTTTTTTAACGCATTAAAAAAAGAGTCCGAAAGGACTCTTTTTAAATGGAGGAGAAGGTGGGATTCGAACCCACGGAACACTCGCATGTTCGACGGTTTTCAAGACCGCT
>JAMPIM010000024.1 GCA_023662705.1 Candidatus Gastranaerophilales bacterium
AAGTACGAAGCCCACCGTAAGATGAGATCTCTCATAGCATAAGCTAGTAAGTCCCGTCGCAGATTACGACGTTGATAGGATGCAGGTGTAAGAGTGGCAACATTTTCAGCCGAGCATTACTAATAGGACGAGGGCTTTTTCTAATTAGATTAAGAGTCTAAATTTAGATAGTCATTAAAACGATTGCGAAGTTTATATCTTATGTGATTTTGAGTGCACGACAAGTGCAGATGGTTAAGAAGCGAATAAGCGGACTGACCAAACGCAAGCTTGTTGGTGACCAAGCAAGAGGAAACCACCCGTTCCCATCCCGAACACGGTCGTAAAGACTCTTAGCGGCGAAAATACTTGGAGGGCCACTTCCTGGGAAGATAGCTCGTTGCCAACATCTATTTTAGAATAAACAGAGAATTGATAATCTTTCAGTTCTCTGTTTTTTAAGGATAAATTACAAAAAAAGAACCTCCAACAAAAGAGGTTCTTTTTTGTTAATACTACTATAGTCTGCAATCACCATATTCACATGTTTCAATTTCATCAATAGTTTCACAACGATGCATTGTTAAAGCTGTGACAACAGCACTGATACCGACTAAAGAGTAGACAATTCTAGCTAGGACTGTCATGTCACCAAAGATGGCTGCAACAAGGTTAAATCCGAAAAGACCAATAAGCCCCCAGTTAAGTGCACCAATAAGAGTTAAAATATAAGCTGTGTATTTAAGGAATTTCATAATACACCTCCTTTCAATTCTTATTATTACCGACCTTTCTATTTATAAATTGGATAAAAGAATTAGGTTGTTTTTCTAATCTTTTATTAAGAATTGTAAATTTTTGTAAATAATTATTAAATTGGAAAATACATTAATAGGTTCTGGGTGCTTTGTTGTATGATTAGAGTATATTGAAAATTGTTGAGTCGGGACGAACATCTCTATTTCAAAGTTTGTCAGCTTAATAGCTTTTAATTAAGAATAGGAGATTGGAAATGAACATGACAAATGATTTCACACAAAGAGAAGTAGAGGTTTTAAATTTATTATTTGAAGGTTTGAATAATAAGGAAATTGCTTTCAAATTAAATATTTCGATTCATACAGTTAAATCGCATTTAGAATCAATTTATCCAAAATTAGGTGTTAATAACAGACTTAGAGCTGTAATAAAAGCTATTGATTTGGGAGTTATTATAAAATAAAAAGAGCCTTATAGGGCTCTTTTTATTTTATAAAATTATTTAATTTTAAATGATATATTTGCAACAGCAGTTACTTTCTTATCAATTGTTGTTGCGTCATTTATTCCCATATCGGATACATCTGTAGAATCTACAGGGGTTATTTGATAAACTCCCATTCTAACTGATTGAATTTTTCCAACACTGTTATGAGTTGCTTTTAGCATAGATGATGCTCTGTTTTTCGCATCAACGGATGCTTTTTCAAGCAGTGATACTTTTAATTCAGGCAGTTTGGAATAGTTATAAGATACGGCATAAACATTAATATCAATGCCTTGAGAAATTAAACCGGTAATGTCATTAGAAATTTCTTTAATTAATTCGACATCGTCAGAGCTTATTGTTACAGGTTGCGAAATACTATAAGATTCTGTAGTGTTTGTGTAAGCTCCGTTGTAATCTCTTTTATAGTTATAATAACCATTTACGGTTCGTTTTTCTATTTTTGTAATTTTTTTATCTTGTAAGTATTTTTCTACAATCTTATATTGAGATTGTAATGCGCTGTAAGCCTCAGCTTTGGTAGTTTTCTTTGCATTAATATTAAAACTTAGTGAGCCTGAATCTGATTTTACGATTTCATAAGCAGAACCTGTTACAGAGATAACATTTCCTGAAAATGAAGTTGAAATCATTTTAGTGCAAACCAATATTGTAAGAACGACTAAAATACCAACCGTTAATGCTTGCAGCTTTTCAATTCTTTCTAGCATAATTTTCCTCCATATTTTCAAGTTCATTATAGAATGATGATTCATAATTTGCAATGCTTTACATTTCCCCCCTTTTGTTGTAGCGTATATAGTTGAGGATATATTAGAATAAGGGGACGTATAATGAATACAAAAATTGAAAAACTTCCTGAAAATGTTGTTAAGGTTGATATAGAAGTTCCTGCAAAAGATGCAGTTAACTATTATAACAACGCTGCTAAAAGATTAGCACAGTTCGTAAACATTCCAGGCTTTAGAAAAGGTAAAGCACCAAGAAATGTTCTAGAACAACACATTGGAGAAGAAAGAATTAAACATGAAGCGTTAGAAAATGCTCTTCCAAGAATTTTTGCAGATGTTGTGAAAGAAAATGATTTTGATGTAGTAGCACAACCATACGTAGAATCTTACACTTTTAATGTTGGTGAGGATTTAAAAATCACTGCTAAAATTGAGTTGAGACCTGAAGTAACTTTGGGTGACTACAAAGGTTTGACAGTAGAAGTTGAGGAGTATAAAACTCCTGAAGATGCTTTCCAAAAATCTTTGGATAATTTGCTTTCTCAATCAGCTGAAACAGTAGTTGTTACTGATAGAAATTCAGAAGCAAATGATATTGTTGTATTTGATTTTGAAGGTTTTTCTAACGGTGAAAAAATTGAACACGGTGATGCTAAAAACTATACTTTAGATTTAGCTAATTCAAGCTTTATTCCAGGTTTTGCAGAACAATTAGTAGGAAAACCTATTGGTGAAGAGTTTGAAATCAATGTGACTTTCCCTGAAACTTATCATGAAAAGAAACTTGCCGGTCAACCTGCTGTATTTAAATGCAAAATCAATGAAATCAAAACAAAGGTTATGCCTGAGTTAACCGATGAGTTTGCACAAAAAGTAGGTCCATTCAAAACAGTTGATGATTTAAAAGCTGACATTCAATCTTATTTAGATACTCAAAAAGCGGATATTGACAGAACAAATTCTGAAAAAGCTGTATTTGAAAAGGTTGTAGGTGATGCAAAAGTTGAAATTCAGCAATCTATGATAGATAGAGAAACTGATCAATTGATAGAAGAATATAAGCAAAAACTTCAAATGCAAGGTTTTACTTGGGATCAAGCTGTTGAAGCACAAGGTTATGACAATATTGTTAATGAGCTTAAACAGGATGCTGCTGTAAGAGTAAAAAATTCTCTTGTAATTGATAAAATTGCTAAAGAAGAAAACATTACAGTATCTCAAGCTGACTTTGGTGCTAAGCTTTCTGAATTAAGCAGAATGTATCAAATTGATACACCTACTATGATTAAGCAGTTATCTCAAACTCCTGGAGTATTCAATGCTTTATCACAACAAGCATTGAACGAGAAAGTTACTCAGTTCTTGGCTGATAATAATACTGTTAAACTTAAATAGTTTTGGATAAAAAGAAAACGGAAGCAAGATTGCTTCCGTTTTCTTTTTTTTATTATTTTTAGATTCTTCTTGGATCCGTTACTTTTAGAATACCGCTAGGATTTTCCCAGTCTCTTCGAGTAGGATTTGTTATAGGAATATTGCGACAGTCTAGATAAGTAGGTGAGATTGAATTAGGAAGATCACCTTCTCTCTCATTTCCTGCTGCGTCTCTTGTTGTTCTATATTTAATGCACATTGCTTGTCCGGCAGAACGGAATGTTCTTGGACGATAATTACCTTCAATAACTTTTCCTCTTGTTCCGTCATCTATATAAAAAGCAAGTAAATCTTTTCTTGTTTGAATATCATCTACAATTGTGTTTTCATCAATGTTTGTTCTACATTGTGGAGTAGAACCTGTAGGTATTAAAATGTTTTCATAAGTATTACCATTATCACTTGTAAAGTTTTCAACGTATACCATACAAATTGTATTAACACCAGGGGTATTTCTATTTCTTTTAACAGCAGGTACTTGCATTCTTACGAGATATCTATTTAAAGGATGTGGATTTGCAGCGGTAGGCTGAGTCATTGCACCCATAGGATGTATACGATAATTAGTTCCGTTAGGTGTATCAAAATCAAGTATTGCAGCTCCGCCTCTATCGCCGACATGTCTTCCTGAAAGAGCTTCAACAACAATTTCAGAAAAATCACATTTATTAGCACCATCAATTACACCCAAGTTATTTGGACAGTTTAACATTGTCAGTCCTCTGCCATCTTGTGTATGAGATAATACAGAGGATATTGCATAGTATCCTGAATAAATGTATGTATTATAAGCTCTTGCTATACCCTTTTTGGCAATTGAAAAGCCCATTGTCGCAATAATAGCTGCGATTGTTACTGCAATTAAAACTTCTGCAAGTGAAAATCCGTGTTTCTTATTTTTCATTATAAAAGCTCCAGTAATTCTTCGTATGTATTTATTATATCACATGTTATTTGAAAATTCTTGGGAGTTACATTTAAAATTGTATTATTTTCTGTAACTGCAAATATTTTTTTCGCTTTTTTAGACATTTCTAAGACAGGAATGCATCCAATGGCATTATAAGGAACTATCAGAAAATCAACGTCATCAATTGTGATTCCTTCATTTGTGATAAGTGGTGCCTGGGCTAATCCGATTAGAATACAAGGTAAAAATGTCGGTGTTATATATTCTGCGGAACAACGCGGATCAACGATATCGGTTGTTATTATACAATCCTCAAATGCAGGAGCATGTGCACAAGGAATTTTAAATTCCTTGGAAATAAAGTGAGATATGATAGCTTCTACACCGCCAACCGGATCAACACCAATTCCGTTAGTATAATCATCTCCTTGTTCTTCAGGAAAATGACATACAATTGCAATTGCATTACAACCTGAATCAAGAAGTTTTTGAGCAGCTCTTTTGAGTGTATCAAGATTTTTTACATTTCCTGTTGATGCTCCTGATTTATCAATGAAAAATTCAACACCTACTTCTTCATCGGTTATCTCAATAAATGGAATATTAATATCATAGACTGTTTTAACTGCATTAATGGTATTAATATGTATGTTTAAAACTTCTTTTGAAATTGCCTTATCAAAAATTACACCAATTGTATTGTCAGCACTTTCTTCAAGACAGCACTTACCTTTAAAAAACTCATCAAGGCTATATCCTTCAACATAAAGCATGCTGTCGGTTATTCCTGAAAAACATGCAGCATTAACCACATTAGGGTTAACAATAAGTTTATATTTTTTTGATAATTTTCTTGCCCATTTAGCGGCGTCTCCGGCGAATCCTCCAATGGAGGCACCAACACCTGTTGGGACAATAAATGCTCCAATTTTCATAAGTAAATTATAATATAATAAGCAAATGATTGCAAAATATTTATATGTATTGTAAAATGACAATTGTAATTTGATAGGTATATGAGAGTATATGGACCTGACGGATATATTAATTAATATTTTTGTAATAGCGTTTTTGCTATTTGTAAACGGATTTTTTGTAGCTGCGGAATTCGCGCTTGTAAAGGTTAGAAAAACAAGGCTGGAACAGCTTTCTAATGAAGGTAATTCTAACGCTAAGAAAGCTTTAAAGCTTGTAAATGATACTAATAAAATGCTTGCTGCCGCACAATTAGGTGTAACAATTGCAAGTATAGCCCTTGGTTGGGTAGCGGAATCAACTATTGTACAATTAATTGAGCCGGTAATTAAACATATTCCTGCTCTTAATTCAGTTGTTGCTGCTCATGCAATTGCAGTTCCTATTTCATTTGTTGTAGTAACTTATTTCCATGTGTTGTTAGGCGAACAGCTGCCTAAATGCTTTGCACTAAGACATCCTGACAGCTTAGCTCTATGGGTAGCACGTCCTATGGATTTGTTTATAACTCTATTTAAACCTTTTGTTTGGTTATTACTGGTATCAGGTGATAAAATTCTATGTGCATTTCATGTTTCCTCGGACGAAGCTTCCCTTGTACATTCTACCGAAGAATTGGATATGCTTGTCGATGCAAGTTATAACGAGGGTGTTTTAAATGAGACAGAAGCGGAAATGCTTCACAATATGTTCAAATTCTCTGATTTATTGGCAAAACAGGTCATGCTTCCAAGAACTGATATGATGTGCATACCGTCTGATATTTCTTATGAAGAATTGAATAAATTTGCACTCGAGAACCAGTATACACGTTATCCTGTCTATGAAGGTTCTATTGATAAAATTTTAGGTTTTATTCATGTTAAAGATTTGTATTCTCTTGCTATGAATAAAGAAAACTATTCTATTGATAAATTAATTCGTCCGTTGATGCTAGTGCCTGAGACAATGACACTTGATAACTTAATCCTTGAATTCAAAAAAACTCATACCCAGATGGCTGTTGTTATTGACGAATTTGGCGGAACTTCAGGTTTGATTACTTTAGAAGATGTTCTGGAAGAAATTATCGGTGAAGTTCAGGATGAATTTGATGAGGAAGAGGAAGTTGACATCAAAGAAATTGCTGAGAATACTTATATTGCTAATGCAATGATGAGAATTGATGAATTGGTTGATTTCTTTGATTTGAATGAAGCTCAATTTGAAGAAGATGATGTTGAAACTATTGCAGGGCTTGTTGTGAAATTATTAGGCAGAATTGCAATTGTTGGCGATAAAGCATCTTTTAACGGTTTGACTTTTACTGTAGTAGAAGTTGATGGTGCTCGTGTTACTAAATTAGAAGTATATAAAGAACCTGTAACAGAGGCTGTAAGCACATCAGAAGAAAATTAAGCTTTGTAAAATTTTGTAAAATTTATCCTTTTTTGCGCAATAAAACTAAAATAAATTACTTTATATATTTGTAGTGTAATAGTATGTAAAGGTGTTATAGTATGCCGGCAGGGATTCAAACAATAGGCTTATTTGCTCCGATTGTTGCCTCAAATGCGATATTTTCCGCAAGAAGGGCTTCAAGAGGTATGAGTTCTATTGATGAAAACCCGCTTTATGGAGCGATGAATATGGATATTGCAGCAGGACAAACTCTAAAAGGGTTTAAGGCTGCCAAAGAAGTCGCAGCCGCAAGTAATAGTGAAGCACACATTATGGCAGAAGGTGCCAGTGAAGCTATTAAGAATTTGTCTAAAACCAACAAAGTTGTTAACGGAATCGGTAAAGTCGTAGATTTTACGGCTAATAATATTAATCCGATTATTTGTGCAACAAGTGCTGCAAAAGTTTTGTTTGGCTCAGAAGACAAAATGGATGCAGGAGCAAGAGAAATAATTTCGCTTGGTTCAATGTTTGCAGCAGAACGTGCGGCTAAATCTTTCTTGGGTATGCCTTATACAACTAAAGAAGGCGGTAAAGCAGTTACTCATTTAAGAACAGCTCTTTATGATAAGAATCCGTTCTTAAAAGAACAAATTTCTGCTTTAAAAGATTATTGTGCAACCAAGAAGCTATTTAATAAAGTATCTCTTAACTTTGTACCTGGAGCTGTTAAAGGACTTGCTTTTGTAGGAGCTTCTATTGCAGGTTATAAACTTGGAAGTTTAGCAGCGGATTATATTTTAGGAAAGAATAATCCTGAAGAAGCACAAGCTTAGTGTATTTTTCTTGTTGTTTGGATTTTTCCTTTTTCTCTGTACAAAGTTTTGAATATTGATTTAGAGTTTCTATAATTGTTTATAGAAGCTTCTAAAGATGCATTGATTGTATAGTAGATAACCGGAACTGATATGGCAATTGTTATAATAGCTATAATTGAATGCTTGATAATAGCTTGAAGCATGTTGAAACGCTTTTTGGTTATGGCAATGTCATCCTGTTCCCTTAAAATTTTATTAATGAGATTTTTTCTTTCTTTAACAGTCAAGCTTTCTATGAATTCAGTGTTCTCTGGATCAATGTAAATAACATATTTTGAATATTTTACGTTTTCATCCAAATAATCAAGGCTGTCATTGTAACTTATTTGCTCTTGAACAATTGGTTTTTCAATAATATTTCCTGATGTTAAGTTTCCGATATCCTTAGATTTTTCGGTAACGCTAAAATCTTTGTTCTCTGATTTTGCTGCGGGTTCTTCAGCAGCAGCTCCGCCATTTTTTTGTTTATTTAATTTTGCTTTGTATTTCTTGATGAAATTATCATCAAAGCTGTCATCAATATTTATTTTAGATGTTTTTTCAACAGTTTCTGTTTGCTCTTTTTGAGCTTGAACAGGCTCTTCTTTAATTTCTGGTTTAGGCTGAACTTCTTCAAACAAAGCTCCGTCATTTGTTTGTTCAGCAAATCCGCTTGCAGATTGCGCAACCTGATTTTGCAGCTGTTCTAAAAAATCAGCCGAGATATCCTCGTTTAAAGTTGCGAGTTCTTTTATATCAAATGAATCCTGGTTGCTGTAGTTTCCTGCCATCTAATCTCTCTTTTCTTGGAGAAGTAAATTATCATTAAAAACATGACTCATTACCCCTGTTTATGTTACTATTATATATGATATTTTGATTATTAGCAATCATAAGAGAGATGGAGATATGTTTATAGATATTGAAAAGTTGTCAGGATTAATACAGAAATTAGGAGAAGCAAAAATCCTTGTAGTTGGAGATTTAGCTCTTGATGAAATGGTTTACGGTGATACGGAGAGGATTTCAAGAGAGGCTCCTGTTCTTATTTTACAGCATACACACACTAAATTCATTCTGGGTGGGGCATCCAACGCTGCACATAACGTATCGGCAATTAATGGCGGAAAAGTCACTGTTGTCGGAGTCGTTGGAGAAGATTATCAGGCTCAGGATTTGAAAAATGCTTTTGCTGAAGCCGGTATAAATTGTGAGTCGCTTATCACTGATAAAGAGAGAAAAACTATTACAAAAACTCGTATTTCGGGTTCTTGTTCTCATTCTATAACTCAGCAGATTGTAAGAATTGACAGGCAGACAAATGCTCCTATCTCAAAGGAAACAGAGGCAAAAATAATAGATAAAGTTGTTAAGCTGATACCTGATTATGATGCTGTTATTCTTTCTGATTATCATATCGGCACTTTGTCTGATAATATTATTAAAGCTGTCATTGATACAGCAAAAAAATATTCAAAAAAAGTTATTGTGGATGCTCAAAAAGATTTGAACAGATATAAGGGTGTTTATTCAATGACTCCAAATCTTCCTGATACTCAAAAACATGTGGGATATTATTTAAGAAGTAAAGAAGATTTTGTAAAAGCAGGTGCAAAGCTTATTGAAGACACAGAGGCTGAAAATGCTCTAATAACTTGTGGTTCAGAAGGTATGGTAGTTGTTGATAAAGACGGCAACTATACACATATTCCTGTATTTAATAAATCAAAAGTTTTTGATGTAACAGGTGCGGGTGATACGGTAACAGCTACGTACACATTGGCTCTAGCAGTAGGTGCAAATCCTGTCTATGCAGCTATTATCGGTAATATTGCGGCAGGTATTGTAATTAAACAATTTGGTTGTGCTACTACTTCAATAGAAGAGATTTTAAGTGCAATGCCTAAAGAAATTAAATTAGAAAATTAGGAGTTTTATATGAGAAAATTTGGTCTTGTGGATTTAATTATTGTAGCCGGAGTTCTTATAGCATTGGTTGTTGGTGTTTGTACTGCCAAGCATTTCAGACAGACTGCCGATAAGCAGATAGAAGCAACTTCGCCGATTACGTTTCAAGTATTTTTGAGAGGTGTAACCGTTACAGGTGAAGAATTCCCTGTTAAAGCAGACGATAAAACTTTTATTACAATTAGGAATGTTCCTTATACAGAGCTTAGTGTTGTTGATGTAAAATCAGAACCAAGACAGACATTTGCTCCTATGGCAAAAAATGTATTAGTTCCCGATCCTGCACAACCTTCTATTTTTGATGCTGTAATTACAATTACTGATACTGCTAAAATTACAAAAGACGGAGCAGTTGTGGGTGGAAATAAAATTAAAATGGGGCTTCCTGTAACATTGGAAGGTGAAAAATATAAGTTTAACGGGACTATTTCTGATGTTCGTGTAACTTCAGATAACACTGTTGAAGATGCAGGCGAAAATAATCAGGTAGGATAGAAATAATGCTGCTTAATTCCCTGTTGGAAAAATTTCAGTATCTTTTTAAACCTGTTTATGACAGTAGTTTTGTGCTGCAAAAGATTGATTGGCTTATATTTATAAATATTTTGCTGGTTATTTTAAGTTCAACATTTGCTCAATCTGATAATATCGGGTATTTTGCAATTTTTGCTATCATATTAACTATTGTTAAACTTTTAACAAAAACGGGCGAACATTTTGTAATGACAACCTCTGATAAATTCTTGCTGATATATTTTGTGCTTGTTGTTATCAGTGTTGCAGGTTCATCATTGTTTGCTCTAAGTTTAAAAGGCTTTTTTAAAACATTTATTTATCTTGGATTTTATGTATCTTTTGTTCATTATATAAAAGATAACAGAAGCAAGATTAAATATATTTTAATCGCTCTTGCTGTTGCAGCTCTTGGAGAGTCATTTGTTGCTTTAAAACAAAACTTTTTATCGGTTTCTGAAATTTCAGGCTGGCAGGATATGTCACGTTTGAATCCCGAAGAAGTAATGACAAGAGTTTACGGAACATTAAAGCCATACAATCCGAATCTTTTTGGCGGATATATGCTTGCAGCCATGCCTGCAACATTTGTTTTTGTCTATTTACCCCTGATGAATAAACATTATAAGACTGCATTATTCGGATTAGGATGTTTTATTCTTTCTGCTTCCGCGATTGTGATGACAGGCTGTAGAGGTGCTTATATAGGTTTATTTTTAGAATTTATATTGCTGGCTCTTATAACTTATAGATTCTTAAAACCTAAATTTAAAAAAGTATTTATGACACTGTGTGCGGCTTTTAGTGCATTTGTGTTTTTAATTATTGTTTCAACGACATCACTCCGAGCAAGAATTTTTTCTATCTTTGCAATGAGAAGTGATAGTTCTAATTCATTCAGATTCAATGTTTATAATTCTTGTATCGATATGTTTAAAGATAACTGGTTGTTAGGTATAGGGTGCGGGAATCAGAACTTTAGAGAAATTTACGGATTATATATGAAAACAGGTTTTGATGCATTGAGTGCATATAATATTTATCTGGAAACTGCTGTTGAAAGTGGAATTTTTGCTTTAATTGCATTCTTAGCTTTTATAATTCTAAATGTTTATTCTGCAATTAAATATATTTTAAGACGTAAGAATGCAAATGTAATTTATCTTGCAATTGCTCTGATATCATTAACAGGCATGCTCGTTCATGGTTTTGTAGATACCGTATTTTTCAGACCGCAAATACAGTTTGTATTTTGGATTATGATGGGGATAATAAGAGTAATTATTTGTGATAACAAGTTATACTGTATAAAATAAGAAGGAGTTTGAGATGGATTGTTTGAAATGTTCCAGTGAGATGGTTGATTATGAATACTCAGGTGTAAAGTTTTCTATTTGTAAATCTTGTAATGCAGTGGTTATTACAAAAGAAAATTTTGAAAAATTATGTAATAAAATTGATTCCTCATGCGAAATCATTGATTTGTTTTCTTTAGCTCCTGTTAAAGTAAAAGAAGCTGACAGAACTTGTTCTTCATGCAATAAATCAATGGAGAAGATTCTTTGTAACGGTGTTATTATTGACAGATGCAAAAAATGTGAAACTCTGGTTTTTGATAATGGTGAACTTTCAAAATACTTTGCAAAATTTTCTACAAAACCTGTTGAGGTTATTGGAAATGCTAAATTCATTAAAACAATGTTAGATACAGATTCTGTGCCAGTAAATATTGACAGACATAGGCAGCCTTCTGCTTTGAAAATCGTTTCAAAAGTAACAGAAACAAATGCTTCTTATCAAGATGGCTGGGCAATGGTGTTTGTACTTATAATGATGTTTTTCATAGGAGCTTTGTCATTTCTATCATTATGGACAGCTGCGATTGGTGTAATTTTAGGTATTATTATATTTGTTTGTCTTGGCGGATTTAGAATCCTTGAACCTCAAAATGCTCATGTATTAACTCTTTTTGGTAAATATGTAGGCACTTTGAAAAAGCCGGGTTTTTTCTGGGTTAATCCATTTACTGGCACTAGAGCTATTTCGTTAAAAGCAAATACCCTAAATAATGCAAAACAAAAAATTAATGATGCTCAAGGTAATCCTATTGAGATTGGTATTATGGTAACTTGGGAGGTTCAGGATACTGCTAAAGCGGTGTTTAATGTTGAAAGTTATTCACATTTCCTTTCTGCTCAATGTGATAGTGCATTGAGAAACATTGCCAGATTATATCCGTATGATGCTCCGGAAGATTCAGGCAAACAGTCTTTAAGAGGAGACAGTGCTGAAATATCTGAGAAGCTTAAAGTTGAAATCCAAAACAATGTTGTTTCAGCCGGTATTAGAGTTCTTGATGCAAGAATTACTCACCTTGCTTATTCTTCAGAAATTGCAGCTGCGATGTTACAAAGACAACAGGCTAATGCTGTTATTGATGCAAAAAGAGCGCTTGTAGAAGGTGCAGTTGGTATGGTTGAAATGGCATTGGATAAATTAGCTAATAATCAACACGTAACACTGGATGAGAAAACAAAAGCTAATATGGTAAATAACTTATTAGTAGTATTATGCGGTAATAAAGACAGTCAAGCTGTTGTAAGAACGGATGTTATTTAAGGAACTGTAATAATGAATAAAATTTTTAATTGGAAAAATTTTTCTATACTATATTTGTTATATTGGTTAATATTATCAGCAACTACTCCAATTATTTCATACTTTAGTACCTTAGATATTTTTGTTTTGATAGTTACTATGTTTTGCCAAATATTTGGGTTTGGCTTATGTGCTGCAATAGGCTGGAAAAAACAATTTTTTTCTACAAAATTAGTTATATTCTTTACATTATTATCTGTTTTATCTTTTCCGCTTACCGTTTTATCAGGTTATTTTAATTCGCCTGAATATGGTTTCCTAACTATAGCAATTGGCGGTTTAATAATGTGTGTTCCTATGTGGATAGCATTTTTTATTTATTTAAAAAATAGAAATACATACAACATAATAGAAAAACCTTTTCTTAAATTGTTTTGTGCGTACTATGCATATAGTACTTTGTGTGGTCTAATAAGGTTAATTCTACTAAACCACAATTATAATATATTTGATTATATAAATATTCTTTCGGGTTTGATAATCGCATTGTTTGTAATCTGTTATGCTTGGAATTATAGGATTAAAAATGTAAAAGTTATTAAAACATTTGCTATATATTTAATGATAGCAGTCTTATTGCCATTAAAACTATTATCTGTACAATTTTTATATGATACTGGTATTCAACAGTTGATTACTAACCCATTAGGCTTTGTTTATGTAATCCTAATGACAGTATTCCAATTGTTTATAATTTATAAATATGCATTTAGATAGAGGGATAATTGTGCAGCAAAGAATAAATTTTTTAAGAAAAGAACTGAATAAATATGCGTACAACTATTATGTATTGGACAATCCGCTTATAAGTGACTTTGAGTATGATAAATTGTTTGCCGAACTCAAAGAGTTGGAAGAAAAGAATCCTGAACTGATTACTTCTGATAGCCCGACTCAACGCGTTGGCGGAATCAGTACTGGGTTTGAAGAGTATAAACACAAATATCGTTTATATAGTCTTGATAATACTTATAATGATGATGAGCTTCGCAAATGGTATGAGCGCGTTCAAAAGGAATGTCCGGGAAAAGTTGAGCTTGTTTGTGAGCTTAAAATCGATGGTTTGGCTATTGCTTTAACTTATAAAAATGGTGTCTTTACGACAGGGGTAACGCGCGGCGACGGAATAATCGGAGAAAATATTACTCAAAATTTGAAAACAATTAAGGCAATACCTTTAAAGTTATTTGAAGATGCTAATGTTGAGGTTCGCGGCGAAATCTATATGCCAAAATCTTCGTTTGAAAAACTGAATGAGGAAAGTTTAAAGAATGGGGAAAAAGTTTTTGCAAACCCGCGTAATGCTGCAGCAGGCTCTTTAAGACAATTAGACAGTTCAATTACGGCTAAACGTGATTTATCAATGTTTACTTATACAGCAATAATCGAAAAAGCCGATTGTTTACCTCAAACACATTGGGATGCAATTCAATACATCAAAAAATTAGGATTTAAAACGAATCCGAATATACGTTTGGTTGATGATATAGAAGGAGCTATTCAGTTTTGTAAAGACTGGGAATCAAGACGTTTTGATTTGGATTATGCTACAGATGGTGTTGTAATTAAAGTAAATCGATTGGATTATCAAAATGAGCTCGGATTTACTTCGCGTGCGCCTAAATGGGCAACTGCATTTAAGTTCCCGCCTGAAGAGATGACAACAAAACTTCTTGATATTGAGCTTGGTGTAGGTAAAACGGGTGCGGTTACTCCGGTTGCAATTCTTGAACCGGTAAATCTTGCAGGCAGTGTTGTTTCAAGAGCCAGTCTTCATAATTTTGATGAAATAAAACGTTTGGATGTTAGAATTGGTGATAGAGTTTTAATTAAAAAAGCTGCTGAAATTATTCCAAAAGTTATTAAAGCTGTTGACTCTCCTGAACATGAAAATTTACCGATTTATAACGCACCTGTTAAGTGTCCTGAATGCGATTCTCCGCTTATAGAACGTGAAGGTGAAGTTAATCTCTATTGTGCAAATTTGGAATGTCCGTCTATTGCAAAAGCCCGTTTAGAGTATTGGGTTTCCAAAGAAGCGATGGATATTGATTTTATAGGGCCATCAGTAATCGAAAAGCTTTATGATTTAGGCTTGGTTAAGTTACCGGTGGATTTTTATAAATTGACTTTAGAAGATTTCTTGAAGCTTGATTTAGTTAAAGAAAAATCAGCAACGAATATGTATAATTCTATACAGGATAGTAAAACACGACCAATATCAAGATTTGTCACTGCGCTTTCAATAAGACATGTCGGTAAAGAAACAGCAGAGTTATTGACAAATGAACTCTCAACTATTGATGCTCTTAAGACGGCAACAGTTGAGCAGCTTTCTGAAATAGAGGGTATTGGTGATAAGATAGCATTAAGTATTTATGAATTCTTCCATGATAAAAAAAATATTGATATGATAGACGAGTTTCAGAATTTAGGTTTTGAGTTTAAAAATGTTAATCAAAATCGAACAGATGAACTTGCCGGAAAAACTTTTGTACTTACAGGAACTTTACAAAACATGACAAGAGACGAAGCAAGTGATAAAATAAAATTAAGAGGAGGAAAAACATCGTCTTCGGTTTCTAAAAATACATCTTATGTTATAGCAGGAGCTAATGCCGGCTCAAAATTAGATAAAGCCGAAAAATTAGGTGTTATAATATTAAATGAAGAGGAATTCCTTGAGTTAATAGGTGAAAATAAATGAAAAAAAATTTGAATATAATTAAAATAAATGGTTTAAGAGGAATTTTGTTTGCAGGCATGGTCATTAGCTGTCTTGCAGCAGGATTTATTGCTTTCCCTGGATATGTTGCGATGCATGTTTGGAACTATGCTGCGATTGCACTTAATGTTCCTCAAATAGGTTTACTCCAAGGAGTCTTGCTATGGGGTATTATTGTCGCTTCATACTTTACTTTCAGAAAAAACAAAGTTGTTGTTTGTATTAAAACCCCACAAGGTCTTTCGGAAGAAGAGTTAAAAGAAGTGTTTGCTGATATGAAAAAACAGTCAAAAGAAGACCCTATATTGCAAGCAATGCTAAAAGCCCGCGAAGCCGAGTTAAAAATTCAAAAACATGATGAAACAGAGATTAAGTCAGAAAAATAGATACTAACCTCTTGTGTTAGTATTTTCAAAAATCATTCTACTTTGACTTAATGCAAGCATTCTAAGAGAACATTCACCTTCTTTTCGTGAAAGCACGCCTATAGAAGACAATCTTGCTGTTACAAATTCATTCAAATCGTCAGGTTTTATGTATAACGGGCAAGAATCGTTACACTCTCTGCCTGCTGTAAACGGACAGGTCTTTGACATTATTGTAACTCCTCAAGTGCTTGCGCTAACTGTTCATCATTAGGTGCTTTACCATGCCAGCCTGCATTGTTTTCCATAAATGAAACACCTTTTCCTTTAACTGTATTAGCAACTATAGCAAAAGGTTTGGTGGATTTTTTAGCCTGTTCAACTGCTTCATAGATTTGGTTAATATCGTGTCCGTCTATTTCAATAACATCCCAGCCGAAAGCTTTGATTTTAGCTGCTGCATCACCAACTGACATTACATCTTCTGTACAACCGTCTATTTGAAGTTTGTTTCTGTCGATTATTGCAATTAAATTATCAAGATTTCTGTGTGAAGCCTGCATAAAAGCCTCCCAATTAGAACCTTCTTGTAATTCTCCATCTCCCATGTAAACAACTACGTTTGCAGGATTTTTGTCTAATTTAAGACCTAAAGCAATGCCGCAGCCCAAAGAAAGCCCTTGACCCAAAGAACCTGTAGATGCTTCAACTCCGTTTACATAGCCGCGAGACGGGTGACCTTGAAGTTTTGAACCCATTTTTCTGAATGTCATAAGTTCTTCTTGAGGAAACATTCCGTGTTGAGCCAGTACTGAGTATAATAATGGTGAAGCGTGTCCTTTTGAAAGGATAAATCTGTCACGCGTATCATTCATATCCAGAGGAATATTTAAACATTTTTCGTAAAGGACTGTTAAAATATCAGCACCTGATAGCGAACCACCGGGATGTCCTGATTTAGCTGCGTGTACCATTTTTACAATGTTTCTTCTGACATTTTTAGCAGATTCTTTTAAACTTTCGATTTCGTGACTATCTAACATTTTTATCCCTCATTGCTTTTAATATAAATAATGGTAATGTCGGAAATATTCTTTTAATTCTTTCCGGTTGAGTTACTGTTCTATAGAGCCATTCCAAACCGAGTACTTGAAAAACTTTTGGAGCTCGTTTTACCATCCCTGACCAAACATCAAGGCTTCCGCCAATTCCAATCATCAAAGACGGTTTTAAAACTTTTTTTGCATTGTATATGAACTTTTCTTGTCTTGGAGAGCCCATAGCAACCAATATAAGTTTTGGTGATTTTTCGTTTATTGCATTATAAATTTCATTATCATCGGAAAAATATCCGTTGTGATAATAAACAATATTTAGGCCGTTAATGGTTTCAATAAGTTTTTCAACCGCTTTGGCTATTACTTCTTCTTTTGCACCGATAATTGCGACAGGGATATTGTTGATAGCAGCTTCTTCCAGAAGTTTATATGCAAAATCAACACCCGGAATCCTTTCAGCATTATGTCCGTTGAGTTTTAATGCAATTTTTACACCGACTCCATCCGGAATAACCATTTCTGCTTCTTTTACAATATTTGCAAAATCATTATCTTTTGGTGCATATTCAAACATCTCAGGGTTAATGGTTACAACCTGAGAAACTTTTTGTCCGTCAATAAGTTCTTTTGCTTTGCATACTGCTTCTTCAAAGCTGTATGTGTCAATATTAAATCCTAGTAATTCTACACTCATACTTTTATTATACTTGAAAAAGAGATTTTTGTAGTATAAAATTATTTCATATTTTTAAGAAAGGAGTTTTATTTATGAAAAAACTATTATCTTTATTCGCAATTATCGCTATTTCAGCATCAGTAGCCGCTAATGCTGCCGAATCTCAATTACAAAATTACGTAAACAAAAAGCTTGAGCCTGCTGTAAAAAAAGAACAGGAATACAAAGCTAAGCAAGCTGCTCAACAAAAAGCTAATGAACAAAAAAGAGCAGAACTTCAAAAGAAACAAGAGGCTGATAGAGCTAAGTTAGAACAAGCTAAAAAAGATGCTCAAGCAAGACAACAGGCTAGAAAAGATGCTTTACAAGCAGAAAAAGATTATATTAATTCTTTTAAAAAGAAATAAGTAAAAATTGAAAGGAAGGTTCTAAACCTTCCTTTTTTATGTTAGTATGTGTGCATGATTGATAGATATTCGCGAGAAGAAATTAAAAAGATTTGGGATTTAAGGGTAAAGTTTGATTATTACCTGCAAGTTGAATTAGCTGTATGTGAAGCTTATGCAAAACTAGGACAAATTCCTAATGATGCATTGTGTGAGATTAAACAAAAAGCTTCGTTTACAGTAGAACGTATAGATGAGATTGAACGTGAGGTTCGTCACGATGTAATTGCTTTTCTCACAAATGTTAATGAAACTGTCGGGCCCGAAAATGCTAAGTATATTCATATGGGACTAACAAGTTCAGATGTAATTGATACCGCATTTGCTCTTCAAATAAAAGATTCTTCTCAAATTATTTTAAGCGGTTTAAATGAATTAATTAGTGTTGTTCGTAAAAAAGCTTTTGAACATAAAAATACTGTTTGTATGGGGCGCTCCCATGGTGTTCATGCAGAAGTTATGACTTTTGGATTCAAGCTTCTTAATTGGCTGGATGCCTTAGAGAGAGCTAAGAAAAGTTTTGAATTTGCCTTGAATGAGATTTCTGTGGGGCAAATTTCAGGTCCTGTCGGAACATATTCCAATTTGCCAATTGAAATTGAAGAGTTAGCTTGTAAAGAACTGGGATTGAAGCCTGCAAAGATTTCTACTCAAATTATTTCCCGTGACAGACATGCTAAATTTATGGCTGAACTTGCTGTTATATCAGGTTTAATTGAACAGTTTGCAACAGAAATTCGTCATCTTCAAAAAACGGAAGTAAGAGAGGTTGAGGAAGGTTTTGGTAAAAACCAAAAAGGTTCTTCTGCAATGCCTCATAAGAAAAATCCTGTATTGTGCGAAAATCTTTGCGGACTTTCTCGTGTAGTTCGCTCAAACATGCTTACTGCGTTTGAGAATATTAACTTGTGGCATGAACGAGATATTTCACACTCTTCTGCTGAGAGAATTATATTTCCGGATTCATTAATTTTAGTAGATTTTATGATTCATAGATTTAAAAATGTTATGGAAAATCTAGTTGTTCATGAAGACAATATGCTAAAAAATACACAACTTTATGGCGGAGTTGTTTATTCGCAAAAAGTTTTATTAAAGCTTATAGAGCAGGGTATGACAAGAGAAGAGGCTTACAGAATAGTTCAAAAGCATGCACTGGAAGCACTTAATGGCGGTGATTTTAAATCAAATTTTGAAGGCATGGACGAGTGTTTTGATACAAAAGATTATATTAAAAATATTGATAAAATTTTTGAGAGATTTTGCGAGGACCAATGAAAAAGATTTTAATTGTTGTTGTGATGTTATTATTGGCAGTACCTTTTGTTTATTCGGCAGAAAGACGCTGGATGTCACAACCGATTCATGTTTATATACCTGAACATGGTCAAATGTCTGTTTATATGAGACAAGCATTTATGGCATGGCAAAATTTATCAGGTTCTACTGTCCGTTTTAAATTCGATTCATCACCAAGCAGTGCTAAAATTCAAGTTAATTTTGTTGAATTTGTTACTACTTGTAATAGCAATGATGCGGTTGGTTGTACTCATTGGTATGAACGTAACGGTAAAATTCAAAAGGCTGTTATTGATATTGGAACTAAAGAATATATTTTTGTAACGGGTAAAGGTACAAAAACTCCTAAAAAAGTTACGCGTTCTAAAAATCATATTTACGGCGTTATGCTGCATGAAGTAGGTCATGCTATAGGTCTTGAACATTCAAATAATCCTAAGAGTATAATGTATCCTTATGATTTGGATTCTATGCAATATTTGACAAAAGAAGATTTAAGACTTTTAAGACGAAATTATCACTAATTAAAATCAAATCTTTATGATTGTAAATTTTTGTAAACAAACCTCTTGAAAAATTGTATATTATACCCTTATTAGCTTGACTCGTCATATTGATGGTGTACGATTGTATAACATGCTTACATGTATATGGGATAATTATGTCCGAAATTATAGTAAAAATGTTATATAGTGCGTACATCATTAGAATAGATGAGGTGAATTAATGTCGACAAAATATGCAAAAAGAGTAACGCCAATGGGTATTCCTAATACACGTTTGGACGATTTACCGGATTTAATTGACGTGCAGAAAAAATCATTTGAATGGTTTTTGAAAGAAGGGCTTAAAGAAGAATTATTAGCTTTTTCTCCTGTAAAAGATTATACAGGAAGATTAGAATTACACTTCTTGCCTAACTACACGTTCGATAATGCAAAATACACAGTTGAAGAAGCTCGTATCCATGATACAACTTATGCAAAACAACTTCGTGTAATGGTCAGACTTGTTAACCGTGACAGCGGTGAAATCAAAGAACAAGAAGTTTACATAGGTGATATTCCTACAATGACAGATAAAGGTACTTTCATTGTTAACGGTGCGGAACGTGTTATCGTTTCTCAAATCGTTCGTTCACCTGGTGTTTATTTCAAACGTGAAATCTCTCCAACCGGTAAGAGACTTTACAACGCTACAATGATTCCTAACCGTGGTGCATGGTTGAAAATTGAAACCGATTCTAACGATATTATTTACGTTAAAATTGATAAAAACAGAAAAATCCTTGCTACAACATTACTTAAAGCAATGGGTATTACAGTTTCTGAAATGGAATCTTTATTCACTCACTTTGAATTCTTGAAGAAAACATTGGATAAAGATACTACAGAAACTACAGATGATGCTTTAATCGATTTGTATAAAAAATTAAGACCTGGTGACCCTGCTTCTGCTCAAGGCGGACGTCAAATTCTTGAATCAAGATTCTTTGATGATAAGAAATACGATATCGGTCGTGTAGGTCGTTATAAATTAAACAAAAAATTGAACTTAAATATTCCTAACAGTACAAGAACATTAACAGTTCAAGATATTGTTGCTTCAATTGAATACCTTATCAACTTAACTTATGATGAAGGTACTTTGGATGATATCGACCACTTAGGAAACAGAAGAATCCGTTCAGTTGGTGAATTGTTGCAAAACCAATTCAGAGTTGGTCTTTCAAGAATCGAAAGAATCGTTAAAGAAAGAATGACTCTTCAGGATTCTGAAACATTGACTCCGTTGAACTTATTGAACACTAAACCTTTAGTTGCTTCATTAAAAGAATTCTTCGGAAGCTCACAGTTATCACAGTTCATGGACCAAATTAACCCATTGGCTGAACTTACTCACAAAAGACGTATTTCAGCTCTTGGACCTGGCGGTTTACAAAGAGAAAGAGCAGGCTTTGCAGTTCGTGATATTCACCCTTCTCACTACGGTCGTATTTGTCCGATTGAAACTCCTGAAGGTCCTAACGCAGGTTTGATCGGTTCATTAGCAACTCACGCAAGAGTTAATGACTACGGTTTTGTTGAATCTCCGTTCTTTGTAGTTAAAGACGGTGTTGTAACAGACGAAGTTGTTTATATGACAGCTGACGAAGATGAAAACTACAGATGTGCTCCTGCTGACGTTCAATTGAATCCTGATAATACATTCAAAGATGCTCAGGTTCCGGTTCGTTACAGATCAGAATTCGTAATGAGTGAATCTTCAAAAGTTGACTATGTAGGTGTTTGTCCTATTCAGATTATCTCTGTTGCGACATCAATGATTCCGTTCATTGAACACGATGACGCGAACCGTGCATTGATGGGTTCAAACATGCAACGTCAATCAGTACCTCTTCTTATTACTGAAAGACCTGTTGTTGGTACAGGTATGGAAAGAAGAGTTGCAAAAGACTCAGGTATGGTAGTAGTTGCAAGAGTTGACGGTGTTGTTTCACGTGTAACAGGTGAAGAAATTATTATCACTGATCAGGCTGGAAAACAACATTTACATACATTAATGAAATATGTTCGTTCTAACCAAGACACTTGTATTAACCAAAAACCAATTGTTAATGAAGGTGATAAGGTTCTTGCTGGTGATGTAATCGCTGACGGTGCATCTACAAGCTGCGGCGAACTTTCAATCGGTAAAAATATTTTAGTAGCATATATGCCTTGGGAAGGCTATAACTTCGAGGATGCTATCCTTCTTTCTGAAAGATGCGTTCACGATGATATCTTTACTTCAGTTCATATTGAAAAATTAGAAATTGACGCTCGTCAAACTAAGCTTGGGCCTGAAGAAATCACTCGTGAAATTCCAAACGTATCGGAAGAAGCTCTAAGACACCTTGATGAACGCGGTATTGTTCGTATCGGTGCAAGAGTTTATGCTGATGATATCCTTGTTGGTAAAGTTACTCCAAAAGGTGAAAGTGAACATCCGCCTGAAGAAAAACTTTTAAGAGCAATCTTCGCAGAAAAAGCTAGAGATGTTAAAGATAATTCATTAAGAGTTCCTCACGGAGAAGGCGGCAGAGTACTTGACGTTAAAGTATTTGACAGAGAAAAAGGTGATGAATTACCACCGGGAGCAAATACAGTTATTAGAGTTTACATCGCTCAAAAACGTAAGGTTTCTGTAGGTGATAAACTTTCAGGACGTCACGGTAACAAAGGTATCGTATCAAGAATTCTTCCAAAAGAAGACATGCCATTCTTACCAGATGGTACTCCGGTAGATATCGTATTGAACCCGCTAGGTGTTCCTTCTCGTATGAACGTAGGTCAAACTTACGAATGCTTGCTTGGTCTTGCAGCATACTTGACTAAAGAACACTATGAAGCTCCTTCTTTCGATGAAAGATATGGTGATAACCAATCTGAAATCGCAACTAAGGCAGAACTTCTAAGAGGTATTAAAGAATCTGGTTGTGATTGGGTTAGAGAAGACGGTAAAGTTTACCTGATTGATGGTAGAACCGGTGAACCGTTTGATGAACCTATCGCAGTTGGTTTATCTTATATCTTGAAACTTGTCCACTTGGTAGACGACAAAATCCACGCTCGTTCTACAGGTCCTTACTCATTAGTTACACAACAACCTTTAGGTGGTAAGGCTCAATTCGGCGGACAAAGATTTGGGGAAATGGAAGTTTGGGCGCTTGAAGCATATGGCGCAGCTTACACTCTTCAAGAAATGTTAACAATCAAATCAGATGACGTTAACGGACGTAACAGAGCTTACGAATCAATCGTTAAAGGCGATAATATTCCAAGACCTGGTATTCCTGAGTCATTCAAGGTACTTGTAAGAGAATTGCAAAGTATCGGTTTAGATATTACAGTTGCTAAGAAAAATGGTGTTGAAGTTGACTTGATGTCTGATATGGAAGACTTGCGCAAAGCAGCTCCAAAAAGAACTTTATCAGATATTGATTCAGAGTTGTTAAATATTAACTTCTTTGAAACTTCTACAACATTAGGCGAAATATAAGGAGATAGGAAATTGTCTACAAGTATTGATTATTTTGATTATATACGCATAAGCATCGCTTCACCTGAGAGAATCTTGAAGTGGTCTTACGGCGAGGTTACAAAACCTGAAACTATTAACTATAGAACTTTAAAACCTGAAAGAGACGGTTTGTTCTGCGAAAGAATTTTCGGGCCTACAAAGGACTGGGAATGTTATTGCGGAAAATACAAAAGAGTTAGACATAAAGGCATCATCTGTGAAAGATGCGGCGTTGAAGTTACTGACTCAAAAGTAAGACGTCACAGAATGGGACACATTGCATTAGCAGCTCCTGTTTCTCATATCTGGTTCTTAAAAGGTATTCCTTCATATCTTGGTTTATTGCTTGATATGACTTTGAAAGATCTTGAACAAGTTATTTACTTTAATAACTATGTTGTAGTTGATCCAGCAGATAGTCCATTCAAGAAATTCCAACTTCTATCAGAAGAAGAATATGAAGACTTCATTATGGAAAACGAAGAAAGTAAGTTAGAAGTTGGTATCGGTGCAGAAGCTATTAAGAAACTTCTTGGCGAAATCAACACAAAAGAACTTGCTGAAGAAATCAGAACTGAATTAGCAAATGGTGTTACATCTGTTCAGAAAAAAGGTAAATTGATTAAGAGATTGAGATTATTAGATTCTCTAATTTCTTCTGAAACTGATCCAACCTGGATGGTTATGGATGTACTTCCTGTAACTCCTCCTGATTTGAGACCAATGGTTCAATTAGATGGCGGAAGATTTGCTACATCTGATTTGAATGACTTATACAGAAGAGTTATTAACAGAAACAACCGTTTACAAAGACTACTTGAAATGGGCGCTCCTGAAATCATCGTAAGAAACGAAAAACGTATGTTGCAGGAAGCTGTTGATGCTCTTATCGATAACGGAAGACGCGGCAGAACAGTTGTTGGTCCTAACAACAGAGCGTTAAAATCTTTATCTAACATTATTGAAGGTAAACAAGGTCGTTTCCGTCAAAACTTGTTGGGTAAACGTGTTGACTACTCAGGCCGTTCAGTTATCGTAGTTGGTCCTACATTAAAACTTAACCAATGCGGTTTGCCAAAAGAAATGGCAATTGAATTATTCAAACCGTTTGTTGTTAATAAATTAATCGAAAGAGGATATGTTCAGAACATTAAATCTGCTAAGAAAATGATTGAACGCTCAGACGCTAAAGTTTGGGATATCTTAGAAGAGATTATTGATGGACACCCTGTAATGTTGAACCGTGCTCCGACCCTTCACAGACTTGGTATTCAAGCATTTGAACCTAAGTTGGTAGAAGGTAGAGCAATCCAATTGCACCCATTAGTATGTACAGCATTCAACGCTGACTTCGATGGTGACCAAATGGCTGTTCACGTACCTCTTTCAATTGAAGCTCAGACAGAAGCTAGAATGCTTATGCTTGCTACAAACAATATCTTAGCTCCTGCTAACGGTAAACCAATCATTACACCTTCACAGGATATGGTATTGGGTATGTACTACTTAACAATTATGAAGAACCCTGAAATGGATGTTAAAGGTTACTTCTATAACTTCCAAGATGCTATTTCAGCACTAGAAGCTAAAGTAATCACTCTTCACGATAAGATCGTAGTACGTGATGAAAAAGGTAAGAGAATCGAAACTACAGTTGGAAGAATTATCTTCAACGAAGCTGTAAGAAAAGCATTAGCGTAGAAAATTAAAGGAAAAGGTAATATGGAAAATACTTATACACATAAAAGTCACGCTCCTGAGTTCATTAACAAACAAATGGACAAAAAGGGTTTGAACAAATTGTTGGCTCAGATGTATTTGGAATACGGCGGTGCTAAGACTGCTGAACTTGCAAACACACTTAAAAATTTGGGCTACAGATATGCTACAAAATCGGGCGTAACAATTTCAATTGCTGACCTTTCAGTTCCTGAATCTAAAAAAGATTTATTAAAAGAAGCTGAAGCAGAAATCGAAAAGTCTACTAACAGATACTTAAAAGGTGAAATCACTGAAGTAGAAAGATATACAAAGGTTATCGATACTTGGTCTGAAACAACAGCTAAGTTAACAGAACAAGTAGTTGAAAACTTTGATAAATTAAACCCTGTATATATGATGGCATTCTCCGGTGCGAGAGGTAACTTATCACAGGTTTCTCAGTTGGTTGGTATGAGAGGTTTGATGGCAGACGCACAAGGTCAAATTATCGACTTGCCGATTACATCTAACTTTAAAGAAGGTTTGTCAGTAACCGAATATATCATTTCTTCTTACGGTGCTCGTAAAGGTCTGGTAGATACAGCGTTAAAAACAGCTGACTCAGGTTATTTGACAAGACGTTTGGTTGACGTTGCTCAAGACGTTATTATTCGTGATGAAGAATGCAGCGGAGATAAATATATTAACATGAAGCCTATTTGTGATGGCGATAATATTATTGTTCCGCTTATTGACAGATTATTAGGCAGAACTATTGCTCAAGACATTTTTGACGAAGACGGTACTACATTGTTGGTTGCAAAAAATACAACAATGGATAGAAAAGATATCAAAAAGATTTCTCACCTTAACTTAACTGAGCTTAAAGTTCGTTCAGGTTTGACATGTTCTCTTGAATATGGTGTTTGTCAAAAATGTTACGGATGGGCTCTTACAACTCAAAAATTGGTTGATGTTGGTGAAGCAATCGGTATTATCGCAGCTCAATCAATCGGTGAACCTGGTACACAGCTTACAATGAGAACATTCCACACAGGTGGTGCGGTTGGTGTTAAAGAAGCAACAAGAGAAATTCATACAACAGTTGCAGGTAAAATTGCATCTAAGCTTAAAACAAGAGAACTTAGAACTCGTCACGGGGATGTTGTTAAAGTTTCTATTTATGAAGCTGATGTTGAAGTTGTTGGTTCTAAGAAAACCGAAAAATATCATATTCCGGCAGGTGCTACAGTATTCTTTGAAGACGGACAAGAAGTTGAAAAAGATTTTAAACTTGCTGAATTCAGACCATCTTCAAATGATGCAGGTCGTTTGACTGAAAAAGCTACTAAAGATATTAACTCTGATATGTCAGGTGAAGTTTTATTTGAAGACTTCGTAGCAGATGAAAAGAAAGACAGACAAGGCAACATTTCAAGAACCGCAAACAAAAACGGTATTGTATGGATTATCGGCGGTGATGTTTATAACTTACCGGGTGGTTCAAAAGTATTAGTTAGCGATGAACAGGCTGTTAAGTCCGGAGATAAACTTGCTGAAACACTTATGATTTCTGAACATGGTGGAGAAGTAAGATACGCTGAAGACTTAGAAATTGAAGCTGTTAAATCAGGTAAAAATACAATTAATAAGATTGTTCACGGTAAAGAAATTACAATCGTTATCGCATCATTAACTCCTGCGAATGCTACTTTCGAACAAACTAAGAAAGAACAATTGTGGACAGTTAAATCTAACGGTGAAAAATATATCGTTAAAGCTCCTGTTGATACAACAGTTGAAAACGGTATGATTATTGCCGAGCTGGTTGATGATGAATGCGCAGTAACTTCATCGGGTGAAATCAGATATATTGATGTAGAAGTTGATGACAACCAAATCGTTACTAGACCTGGTAACATTGTATTTGTTCCTGAAGAAGTTCATCAGGTTAACAAAGATGCAACTCTTAAAATGGTTGAAAACGGTACATTTGTTACAGCTGGTACAGAAGTTGTTAAAGACATCTACTGCCACATCGACGGTGTTGTAGAATTCAAAGAATTCAATGAAGTTATTCACGAAGTAACAATCAGACCTGGTGAAGTTCATACTTTATCAAGTGTTTCTGAATTAAAGGTTGAAGAAGGTGCTGTTGTTGAAGCCGGTACTGTAATCGCTAAAGGCGTTAAAGCAAAAGAAACATCTATTGTTACTATAATGGAAATGGATTTTGATGATTTAGATATCGATGATTTGGATGAAGAAATTGATACAACTTCTTTAGACGAAGATTCATTGGAAGACAAACCTATCCAAATTTTGGTTAGACCTGTTCAACCTATGTTTATTGAGCCAAAAGAAGTTTCAATTGAATTCAATACAACTGATGAATTAATCAATATTGTTCCTGTAACTCAATTACAGTTCAAAGATGGTGCAAGAGTTAGAAATCTTGACGGTGCAACTCTTACAAGAACATCATTAGTACTTCAAATGCAAGGTTACTTATCTCACCTTAAAGGTTTGGTAGAGCTTGATGCAACAGGCGAATTGAAGATTGTTGTATTGGAAACTCTAATTGTTCGTCGTGAACAAGAAGGTAATTCTAAGATGAATTCTTCATTACAAACTTCATTGCTTGTAGAAAACGGTCAAGTTATCGAACCTAAGACACCTGTAGCTAAGACAGAAGTATTAGCTATCAATGACGGTGTTGCTTCTGTTAAGGGTGACGTAAGTGAGTCAAGAAGACTTCTTGTTAACTGTGCTAACTTTGAAACAGTTATTGAAACTAAGAATAAACCATCTGTTAAGAAAGGTGACTTCATTAAACTTGATTCTGAGTTAGCATCTTCAGGTGAGACGGCTACTGTTTCAGGTAAAATTGTTGACGTAACTGCTAAATCAGTAACAATCAGAAATGGTCGTCCATATTTGATTAGCCCTGGTACAATGTTACAGGTTATGGAAGGTTCTTTGGTACTACGTGGTGATATGC
>JAMPIM010000025.1 GCA_023662705.1 Candidatus Gastranaerophilales bacterium
ATTTGTTTACATACATAATAAAAGCCTCTTAACCACAATAAAAAATTTCACTAAACTATAAATATCCTATCAAAATTAAAATAATATGAGATTTAAAAAATAAACGGAATCACTCCGTATATTTTAATTATAATACAAGTTAGAAATAATGCAAGAGTATTAAATTTTTGCCAAATATTTAGCAAGTCCTTCTCCCATTGAAAAACATGACGGAATAATTCTCAATGCTCCTTGAGCCTTGAAATCTGCTGATATACAGCGGCCAATCACAAATAAATTATTATATTTATCTGCCATTAATGATTCAATCGGCAATTGGTATTCTTTGTAAACTTTTTGTAACATTGAGTTCTCTTTCTTGTCAGAATGAACATCGACAGGATAGTTAGAAATTAATACAGGATTAGAGAATTGTTTTCCGTTGATTAAATCATTATATGTATAAATATACTTTCCTTTTACACGGCGTGAAACCCTTACTCCCATTGAATTTGCAATGGATGATATCTGAGCATTTTGGAAGCCGGGCAGATATTTTTTACAGAAGTTTGATAGTCTGAGTATGCTTAATCTTGCTTCCGCATAGCCTTCGTTATTAATTAAACGAGGTGCATTGAACGCAATAGAATCAACTGTTCCAGCGACTGAAAACAGTTGAAAATAGTTAGAATCTGCTTCTGTAAGCACATTTTCTGCTATAGCTTGCTCAAATAGCGGCTTTAAAGCCCACTTAGCAGCGGCATCCCACGTGTAGGCAGTAGACAGGTATGTTTTACCCTCTACAACACAAGATGTTGTAACATTTCTGTCTGTATCAAAACTCATTATCCAATCGGAAAATTCTTTTACATTAACTCCTGACATAATAAAACGCAAACTTTTTGGCTGAGTTTCTTCAGAATTTTCCAAAAATTCACAATTTAATTTTTCACAAATTTTTGCATCGCCTGTCGCGTCTACAAGATATATCGATTCAATAGGTGATGATAATGTTTGTATAACTAGAATAAAATTATTGCTATCTATTGAATCGGTAGATATTGATAATATTTTATCTTCAAATACGACTTCGACTCCTGCTTCTTGCATCAAAATATCAAGAGCTATTTTTGTAAGCTCAGGATGAAACCATCCTTGATTCCCGTCTTCATAGGTTATAGCCCCGCCTATTGAGTGTAATTTATTATATAAAGCATTGAAAAAATCTGTATTAATAGCATTTTCAGAAGTTTTCATTGCCGGAATAACCAGAGAAGAAGTTATTGAGCCGCCAAGAAAAGAATTTTTTTCAATAATAAGGGTTTTTAACCCTCTTTTTGCTGCATTCCAGGCACAACTTACTCCTGCTGTTCCGCCCCCTGCTATTACCACGTCGTATTTATTCTTCATTTGCTTCACTCCTTTGTTTTCGGGTTTTCATATACATTGATGAAGACATTAATTCACTTTCGTTAAATTCTCGTTCTCTTCTTTTTAATATTTCTTTTTTATCCAAATTTAAAGAAGGATCGTGATATGGGATTCCTGCTTTTGTTCCGCATAAGCCTATTTCGTAGTTAGAAAGCGGATATTTTATAAGATTTTTGTCTTTAGACGCAACTGTTCCGATAAATTTACCGGTTTTTTCGTCAAGAATTTTTCCTACATAAAAGTTGTTTTCTAAAAAGGTATTTCTGACCAACGCTGAATTTGAATATGTCATAATTATCCCGCTGTCGGCAAGATGTTTATAAATTTCTGCCATAAATTCGACTGTCCATAATTCGGGTGCTTTAGAGTATGTAAAGGCATCTAGAAATACGTAGTCATATTCGCCATTCAATTCTAAAATAGTCTTTCGCGCATCTTTTACGTGAAAATTAAGCTTAAAAAGCTTGCTAATGTGCTTAAATTTAATCTTTTTATTACGTTTCGATAAATAGTCATAATATATATTATGTAAGAAGGCGAATAAATTTAACTTAGATAACAATTTATACCTGTAATTTTGTTTAAATTGGGCATATTCTAGCATAGATTTATCAAAAAACTTCCTTTTTGATTTTCCCAGGCATTTTTTTTTGAACTCCTCGTTAAAGAAATCTTCTTTATAATAATCAAGTAATGCATCAGCTATAATGTAGTTTACAAATTTATGTAGTTTATATTCCTGCTTAAGTTCATCATAATCATTGTTGAATTTTAATTCTAATAATTCACTTATTTCTTTCTTATTCTTAGGTGCAAAAAAAGGAGTTATTTTTGCTAAGAATTTTTTAATTTTCCAGTATGTATCAAAACAAGTAAAAATTTGGGGAACAATTTTTGTGTAAACTTCCTGAGGAGTTAAAATTGTTTTTAAAAAAGGAGAAATTTTTACAAGTTCATCATTTATCTCTAAACAATCTATATAAAGCGAAGAAAAATTATTATCATTTATCGATTCGGTAGAGTTTAATAACTTTCTAAAACCTTGCAGGATGTTATTGTTACCTATCGAATCGGTATTAAGTGTAAATTTTATTTTTTTTAAAAATTTTTTTAAAGGATTTTTTCTTTTAAAAATTTTTTCATTCGAATTAATTACATAACTCATTAAAGCTTTTGTGTTATATCCGATTCCATAACAAACATCCAATATTCTTATATCAGATTGCTTATTAAGTTTAGAGTCGATATCTGCAGGCAGAATAAACTTCTCCCATGCTTCAGTCAGGGCGCCAAATTTAGAGTGATAAACGTCGTCATCAGCGTATGAATACAGCCCTACAGAGCCATCCTGTGTATAATAGAACTCATAATCCCTCATAAACCAATTATATCAAGCTTTTGGTATGATTACAAGGCTATGTTTAGAACCCTTTTGACTTTCTATAATAAAAAAGTATATAATATAATAAATACGAGGATATTAAGGGGGAGTGTTTTTGAAAAAGATTTTATTAGCCATAACAGCATTAGTTTTAGCGTCAAATACTGTATTTGCGGCTTTAGAACCAATACCTGACAAGGTTGTTTTACCTAAAAAATATACGCAGGATTATATTGATAGTCTTGCTGACGAGTATAAAAAGGTTTCAAATGAGCAGATTTTTCATGTTGCTTTGGATATGATGAAGGGTACAACGGCTGATTTATCAAGAAAAGCTATTCTCGGGTATAATTTGACTCAATACCCTGTAAAAATCGAGTTTAAAGACCTTTCAGAATTAAATGAAGCCTATTCGTCTTTTGATGCTGTAGGCTGGAAAAAGAAGGGTAAATTATATATTTATATAAACCCAAAGCATCGCGAAGCGCCTCCTGCTGCTTTAGCCGCGTTATTATCGCATGAGGCTTTGCATCAGGATGAATACAACTCTTTAAGTGAAGAAACCTATGCGTGGACAATGGAGGCTAATGTTTGGTGTGAAATGCTCCGTCGTTTCCCTGAATCAAACGATTTGGAATCTCCGCTCGTAATGCGCGAAAATATTCTAAAACAGCTTCTGGAGAAGGGTAATTATACTAATAAATATATTAAGAAAACTGTTTATGCAAACGAAGGTTATAAGAATTTACCGCTTACATCTCCGGGGTTTAATGCGCAATAGCTTTTTATAATTAATTTGAATAAGCATGTTACGCAAGCAAAAAGTATATTGATTACAAGCCGTTATTGCGGTTAAATAGTCATATATGAAACTTAAACACGTTGTAATATCTTTATTATTAATACTTATTTTAGTTATTTTTAATAATGTTTTTCTAAAAACATTAATTAAAGCTAACTCTTATTTTGCTTCGCAATCTTTGTATAATAATGAGGTTGTGCAGCCGCAAAAATTGTTTGATAAGACTTGGAAAGTTGTTTACAGAGATTATTACGACTCAGGCTTGAATCATCAGAACTGGTATCGTTGGAAAAATCATTATCAAGGCAAAATTAAGACTGAAGAAGATGCAAAAGTTGCTATTGATACAATGGTAGCCAGTCTCAATGATCCTTATACCAGATTTATGACCAAAAAGGATTTTGAAGATTTAGCAACATCCATAACATCAAAAATCTATGGTATTGGAGTAAATATATATTCAAACTCAGGTAAAATCGAGGTCTTTAATGTTATTCCCGCTACACCTGCTGATTTTGCAGGACTTAAACAGGGAGATTTAATCACCGCAGTTGATGGCAAAGAAACTAACGGTATGAATGTTTCAGAGGTTGCAACATTGGTTCGAGGCCCTGAAAACAGTGTTGTTGAGCTTACAATATTACGTGACGGTAAGAAGCTTACTAAAAAGATTAAGCGTAAAGAAATAAAAATTAAGAACGTAAAAAGCTCTGTTTTGGACAACCATATCGGCTATATTCAGATTGTAAGTTTTATGGGCGGTACAACTCCAAACGAGTTTGTAGAGGCTCTGGAAAATACTAAGAACACCGATTCAATTATTATTGATTTGCGCGGAAATACCGGCGGATTGCTTGATAACGCTGTATTTATTGCCAATATGTTTATAGATAACGGTGAAATTGTTGAAATTATTTACAGAAACGGATATAAAAAATCCATTAATGCCAATAATACAGCCAAATTATTAGACAAACCTGTTGTAGTACTTGTAAACGGAGCAAGCGCAAGTGCAAGTGAAATCCTTTCAGGCGCTTTAAAGGATTATCACAAGGCGAAGCTTGTTGGTAAAAAGACATTTGGAAAAGGGCTTGTGCAGAAGGTAGTACCGCTTCCAAACCAAACAGGATTGAACGTAACAATTGCAAGATATTTAACGCCAAACGGTACAGATATTAACAAATTAGGTATAAAACCTGATGTTGAAGTTGGAAATGAGTTTGATTTCTATCTTAACAGTAGTAAAAAAGATATACAGCTTGAAACAGCTAAGGAAATATTAAATGCAAAAAATTAGGGAAGAATTAGAATCACTGGGAGTAAATGGGAATTTAAGAAGAATTCCGTCAATCGAGAGTAAAAGTGATGGTAAACTCATTGTTGACGGTGTTGAATATATTAATTTTGCCTCTAATGACTATTTAGGAATCAGTACAAAACAAGAACTAATTAATGAATTTTTAGCATCGAACAATTCCCTGTTCTCTTCTGCTTCTGCAAGACTATTGAGCGGGACTTCAAAGGAATTCCAAGAGCTTGAAAAGACTGTAGCAAGTTTATTTAATAAAGAAGCTTGTCTTATATTTAATACCGGTTATCAGTGCAATTTAGGAGTTATTTCAGCACTTAACGGCAAGGGAGATGTTGTATTCTCAGATAAATTGAATCACGCGAGTATTATTGACGGTATGCGCCTTTCAGAAGGTGATTTTATTCGATATAAGCATTTCGATTATGAGCATTTGGAACGATTACTGCAAGCAAAACGTAGTCAATATAAGCGTGCTATCATTGTTTCAGAGTCCGTTTTTTCAATGGATGGCGATGTTGTTGATTTGGATAAGCTAATTGAGCTTAAAAATAAGTATAACTGTTTGTTAATGATAGATGAAGCCCATGCTTTTTGTGCTTATGGAAATACTTTGGCGGGGATTTCTTACGGTAAAGATGTTGATATTATTACCGCAACATTTGGGAAAGCTGTAGGCTCTTTTGGCGCATTCTGTGTGTCAAACAGTGAAATTATAAGTTATTTAACCAATAAAGCCCGTTCGTTTATTTTTTCAACATCGATACCGCCAATTAATATATCTTGGACAAATTGGCTTTTAACAGAAAAAAGAGACTATTTAACCGCTAGGAAAGCTGTGTTGGAGAACTTGTCATCAGAGGTTCATGCTTTATTAGAAACTCAAGGCACTCATATTATACCTGTTGTTATAGGTTCTAACGCAGACACTCTAAAAGTTGCAGAAGAGCTTAAATCGTTAGGATATTATATTCCTGCAATCAGACCTCCAACAGTGCCAGAAGGAACTTCCAGATTGAGATTATCCTTAACAGCTGATTTAAAATTGGACGATGTAAAACAAGTACTGCTTAAAACAGTTCTTTAGTTTTAGCTCTGACTTCTTCGTCAATTGCAAATATTTCTTCCAATGTAGGTTTTTTGATATATTGATGAGATTCAAGCATTTTTTCTACTGTATCAATGATATCAAACAGCTTGATTTTACCTTCCAAGAAAGCAAATACGGCTTCTTCATTTGCAGCATTCATACAAACAGGCACAGAACCGCCTTTTCTGCCTGATTCATAAGCAATTTTAAGTGCTTTAAACTTATTCCAATCAGGAGCTTCAAAATCAAGACGTGCGATTTCTGAGAAACTGAAACTCTTTGATTTAATGCCTTCGTAGCGTTCAGGATAAGTAATTGCATACTGAATCGGTATATGCATACTAGGTAAACCAATTTGAGCAATAACACTGCCGTCAACATACTCAATGGCTGAGTGTACAATGCTTTGCGGATGAACTACAACATCAATTTTGTCATAATCCATACCAAAAAGATGGTGAGCTTCAATAACTTCCAACCCCTTGTTCATAAGAGTTGCACTGTCAACAGTAATTTTACGCCCCATATTCCAACGAGGATGAGCAAGAGTCTGTTCTACAGTTGCATTTTTCATATCATCAACGGTTTTATGTAAAAACGGCCCGCCTGATGCTGTGATTATAAGTTTTTCTACTTTAGCAATATCTTTAATACACTGATGTATTGCACAATGCTCACTATCAACAGGAATAATATTTACCCCTTTTTCTTTTGCAAGAGGCATTACAATATCACCCGCCATAACAAGCGTTTCTTTATTAGCAAGCGCGATATCTATTCCGCTGTTAATAGCAGTGATTGTTGGCTTTAAGCCGATTCTTCCTGAAACTGCTACCAATATAATATCATTTGTTTTATCAGAGCAAATCTCCTCAATGGGTAAATATTTTGCTCCTTTTATTAATTCAGGTTTGGATGCATACGCATATTTGGGCTTAAATTTTGCAATTTGTTCGTTTAATAAATCAATATTTGAACCACCTGCCAATGAAATTATCTCAAATTTATCAGCAAGTTTTTCTATAACTTCTAAAGCTTGTCTTCCAATTGAACCGGTTGAACCGAGTATACTAATTCTTCTTTTCATAAACTAATTATATAACAAATAAAAAAAATGCGCTTGGCGCGATTCGAACGCGCGACCTATCCCTTAAAAGGGGAGTGCTCTACCTGCTGAGCTACAAGCGCAAATTTTTATAAAATTTGTAAAACTATTTAATTTTCAGCTATCTTTGAGGTCTTAACCTCGACCACAAGATATATGTTATCAAGAACAAAATTTACTGTCAAGCGATTTATTTGTAAAATTAATTTCTTTTATAATCAAAGCTATTTCTTCCGATATATCAGTGTTTTCAGCTATTTTTTCTCTTACCAGCTTGGCAAATTCTGCTTTCTTAAATTCATGTAAGCCTCTTGTTTTGAATATGTTTTCCAGTATTTTAGCGGTTGGTAACTCTTCTGATAAATCATGCTCGTTTATGGCTAAAAAGTTTTTAAAATGTGCATTAACAGTTTTTATAATAAGAGACTTTGGCAGCAGATCCTCAAATTCACCGCAGGAAACAAGATGGATTCTGTCATGTTCTCTCAAACGCGGCTCTATTTGTCTGATATTGTCTTCTGCATCACGGTCCAGCAGTACAAATATAGGCAATTTAACTTCTTGAGACAGTTTATAATACATCTTCACAACCTGATTTTTACCGCCTGCTGCTATGATTTGTATCCCTTCAGCATAAAAATCATGACCTAAAAACTTTGAAAAAGCAGGCAAAAGAATCTCTTCCGTTATTCCTTCCACTAATATTATTTTTTCGAGAGGATATTTCAAGAAATGATTTTTTCGATTTTCGAGTTGATTATTATCTTTTAATGATTTTAGCCACTTAAGATTAACAGGACAATCCTCTTCTATTAATTTTAATGCTTCTGTATAGTTAATATTATTATTTAATAATTTTTGAGTTTCTGTGTCATTAATAAACACATTATTCTCAAATTCTTTTAACTTATTATTTATAGTGTTATCGGAAGAAATCTCGAATGAAGCATTAAATATATCACAAACCATCTCCGTTATTTTAGATAAATCCATTTTTGCGATATCGGATTTTTTTATCTTAGGCTCAATAAGAGCAGATGTAAGTATATCAGTAAATACGCGTATGTATTTTTCTTTAGTAGGTTTAAACCTTGTAAGTCTGTCTATTGATATAATTATTTGTTCTTTTGTTAACTTTTTAAACTTCATTAATATATATTTTATAATTTTTTGTAAAATTTTGCAAATTCCTAAAACTCAATTATATATAGCATTATAGAGATTGTATATACTTTTTATTTATCAGTTTTGTTAAGTTTTGTAACAAAAGAGTCTCAATTATGCAATTTTACGTTTTAAATATACTTTATATATACAAGAGTATAAAAACTACGGAGACAGTATAAAACAATGGCACTTTTGTTAGCAATGTATCAAAAAATGAGGCTGATTCGAGAAAAGAATCAACTTGTGCTTGATCAAACCAAGGTTTCAAGCAAGCTAACTCGCGTGCAAAAGAACATTGAACGTGTCCAGAAAAGATATACAAGTTTATTCGCAAATTTAGATTCCCAAGCTAAGATGATGCAATCTCAAGCTAAAGTTGGAATTCAAAGCATGTTCGGCTTAGGAATGGGCAGTGTTGATCCTTACAATTATGGTGGAATCAGCGGATTTGTTGTAAATGGAATGATGCAAATACTTGGTAATGGTATTGATAAAGGTAAGGATGCTGATGGAAATGCATTAGGTAAAGTCACTGTTGATAATGCAAGATTCCAAGAAATGTATCAAGCTTATATGCAAAATGGCGGTACATTCCCAGTAGAAAAAGATGCTGAAGGAAATGCAATATATGAAGATGAAGCTAATAAAATTCCTAAATATCAAGGTGGATTTACAGCAGATGAAATCAAAGCATTCAACTTGGCAATGCAACAGGCTAAAATGGTTCAGCAGCAAGCTCAATTCAATGCTCAGCAGATGACTACTCAATACGAATCAAACGTATCTATCTGGCTCGATGCTCAGAAGGCGGCTCTGGAAGCAGAACAAGATGCAATGCTCGAACCTCTCAACTACGAAGAAACAATGCTCGAGTTGGAAAAAGAACAAAAAGATACAAGACTTCAAAGAATCAACGAAGAAATCGAAACATACAAACAACTTGTTTCTCAAGAAGTCAAGAACACAACTCCAACATTTGGTCTCGGATAATAATTATCATAATCGAAAAAGAACCGCCTTTAAAGGCGGTTCTTTTAGTGTAAAAGCAAGTTTGAAGTCAAATGTTTAATTTGTTTTTTCATCTCTTCTACTTTTTCAAATTGACTTTCTTTTTGGTAGATTTTCATTGCCACTCTGTAATTAGATTCTGCATCCATTTTGTATTCAGGATTGTCATAACCTGACATTAATTGCAGAGTTTGAGCAAGCAGCACATAACCTTCAGGCTTATTCGGGTTAATTGCAATTGCTTTTTCAAAACATTCTTTTGAATCAATAATGTGTCCTTCAAGATGATTTCTGTATCCCTCAAGAATCTTCATCGGATAAATAAATAGACCTTGTGTGTCAAAAATATTAAGCTCTAATAAGAAACAGATTTCCAAAAGGTCTTTTTCTTCGTACATATCAGTAAATCTGAAATGTGACACAAAGTATTTAGGAAAAATTGACTCAATACTTTTAGCAATTTCCTGCTGTTTGGTTTTATTTCCTGCAAGTCCATATATATTTGATTCTTTAAGGAGTTTAATAGGGTTGTCTTTATCAATATAATCAATAATTTCAAGCAGTCTTAAGCCTTTAGAGTATTCATCACTTGCAAGTACAAGCGCAACTTCCTTGAATAAAAACTGTATAGTCTTATATTTATTACATTTAAACAAATCCAGAATATAATCAACTGCAATTCCATCCTGCATAGAATAAACTAATGAAAGAAACTTAATTCTCTTAATTTCAAAATTTGCTTCATCCCAGGTTAGAATCATATTTGCATCCAAAATTGCCTCATAAAAGTTTGAAATCTCAAAATTCAGATAAAGTCTTTCGTAATATGCTTCTTTTTTCTGGGCACAATGGGTTAGAACATACGTAAAATCAGAGTATGCATCTTCAAACATAAGAAGTTTTTTGCATAATTTTCCGCGTTTTAAGTATGTCTGAGAAGGTTTAAAGTCTTCTTTAATTAAATAATTCAGTTTTTCTAATGCTGTATCAAAATTATTTTCCGAAATATTTTTGTCGACAGATTTTAAACTTATAAGATATTTTATATTATCTAGCATAATTGCTCCAAATCCCTACATAATATTAAGTATCATAAATTTGTTTCACTGACGACTACTCCATCGGGCTAAATAAACTTCAACGCCTGTTTAATTTCCCTTATTGCACTCTCGAGTTCTTTCTTTAAAGGAAGCTCCTTTTTGATTTTTTCGTGTGCAAACATAATAGTTGTATGTTTTTTGTTATAAAATTCCGCAATTGAAACAAAGCTTTTGTTTGTTAATTCTCTTGAAAGATATACAGCCAGATGCCTTGCTGTAGAAACTTTTGCACCTCTTGCCGTACCCATAATGTCGTTAATATCGACATCAAAGTACTTTGCAGTAACCTGCGCAATTTTGTCTAATCCTATTTCATCTTCTGTATCATCACATTTTAAAACCGATTTAGCAAGATTCAAGTCGAGCTCTTTTTCAGAAATTTCCGCATAAGCACAAACTTTATTGAAAGCACCTTCAAGCTCACGAACATTCTTAGAAAAATGTTTTGCAATATATTTCAGAGCTTCGTCTGTGTGCTTTAAATCATTATTCTGAGCCAGTTTTTTTATAATCTCAAATCTGATTTGAAAATCGGGCGGAGTTAATTCAACCATTAACCCCATCTCAAACCTTGAACTGAGAGCTGCTGTAAGGCAAGGCATATCTTTAGGCATTCTGTCTGATGTGATAACAATTTGTTTGCCTTTATTATAAAGAGTGTCAAATGTATGCTGCATCTGATCCATTGTTTTCTTTTTACCTTCAATAAACTGAATATCATCAATAAGAATAATATCAATATTGGTGTATTTTTTATTGAATTTGGACATATTTTCAACGGCATTACCGCTTCTGTTTATTGAAATAAAATCGTTAAGATAATCTTCCAGTTTTGTATATTTAACTCTTAATTTAGGGTTGTTAAATATTGTATAATGCCCTACTGCCTGCATTAAATGTGTTTTCCCAAGACCGGAGTTCCCATATATAAAGAGCGGATTAAACTTTTGAGCAGGAGCTTCCGCTACAGATTTTGTTACTTTATAAGCAAATTCATTGCTTTCACCCACAACAAAGTTTTCAAACTTGTATTTAAGGTTAAGGTTTGATGCTGATTGCATGTAGGCAAGGTTCTCCATTGCCTGCTCTTTTTGAACTGCAACGGCAGCTTTTTTCTGAATCTTTTCGCTTTCTTTTTTTAGTGATTTTGCAGCGTTAACGTCATAAATAATAACAAAATCAGACTTTTCGTTCCCGGAAACTTTTCTAATAATTTCTACAATTTGGCGATAATGGTTTTTTCGTAATAAATCACGCCCCATTGCTTGTCCTGTGACAACGGTTAAAACGCCTTTATCGTAACCTGACGGTTCGAGAGGGTAAATCCAAGGATGAGCATTATCAGGTAATTCACTGATAAGTTCGGCTTTAACTTGCTCCCAAAACTGATTTAATTCCATTAATACCTACTTTGGTCTTAAAAAAAGAGGTCTAACCCCCTTCTACACCACCCTTGAAAATAAAAAAAGGCGACACCCAGATTCGAACTGGGGGATAAAAGCTTTGCAGGCTTCTGCCTTACCACTTGGCCATGTCGCCGTACAATCAATATTATTATAAAAAAACTCTTTTTGCAAGGGGGTAAATTAAAAATAACCCTACAGGAGACTGCGTGAATGACAAATGGCAATGGCTATCGCATCGACGGTATCATCCAGTTTTGGAAGATTGTCCGTTTGTAAAGCCAGATGAACCATTTGGTCGACTTCCTTCTTTTCAGCCCTTCCGTAGCCTGTTAAAACCTGTTTAACCTCCATCGGAGTGTATTCATAAGCAGGAATACCAAATTTCTCCAAAACAGTCAAAATAACCCCTCTGGCTTCTGCAACAGGAATAACTGTTTTTTGGTTCTTAAAGAAAAATAGTTTTTCAACTGAAGCGCAATCAGGTTTGTATTTATCTACAATCTGGCATAAGTCATTATAAATCTCCAGCAGGCGCGCTGAATCAGAGAGCTTTTTATCTGTTTGGATAGAGCCTGATGTTATAAGCTCAATATTATCTCCGTCAATATCTATCATTCCGTACCCGACAATTGCCATTCCGGGGTCTATTCCTAATATTTTCATTTCAAAATTATACCATAATTCATATATTCGTGATATTATATTCTTGTGAAATCGATTTTTTAAGGAAAATATAAATGGCTGAAAAGAAAGAAGATTTGGTTATCGGTATTCCGCGCGGAATGTCTTTTTACAATAATTACCCGTTTTGGCACGGTTTTTTTACTGCTTTAGGGTTCAAAATCGTTTTATCTGACCCTACTACAAAACAAACAATGTCAGAAGGTTCTGGGCTGGTTGTAACAGAGACTTGTTTGCCGATTAAAATATATTTGGGACATATTCTTAATCTTATCAACAAAAAAGGGGTGAAGAATATTTTTGTTCCGTCATTACAATCAATTGCACCTAAGATTTATAACTGTTCTAAAATCAGAGGACTTCCTGATTTGGTTAGAAATGTTGTTAAAGGCGATTTTAATCTTATTGAAGCAACTCTTGACAAATCGGCAAAAAAACAAGGTTTATACTCGTTTTTAGCTGATGCGGTAAGACCATTTGGCATTACTGATATGGACGAAATCAAAAAAGCTTCTAAACAAGGCTGGAAGGTTTACAACAACTTTTTAGTAATGATGCGTTCGGGTATTCCATACAAAAAAGCTATGCATTATGCACTTGACGGTAAAGTGTTAATTGAAACAGTTGAAAACTCCAGACCAATTAATGTTGCACTGGTTTCTCACGGATATAATATCTATGACGAACGCGCTTGTATGAAAATCTTTGAAAAACTTGAAAAAATGGATGTAAATGTATTTACATCGCTTCAATTAACAGACGAGCAAATGGATGAAGGAATTGCATCATTAGGACAGCATAAATATTGGGCTAATGAGCATGAAATGACAGGAACTGCAGGGCATTACCTGAAAGATAATAAAATCGACGGTATTATTACATTAAATGCTTTTGGATGCGGTCCTGATTCATTAATGATTGAACGTATTACAAGAAAAGCTAAAGAAGCAGGCAAACCGCTTCTAGCACTAACCATTGATGAGCATACAGGCGAAGCAGGATTTATTACACGTCTCGAAGCGTTTATCGATATGTTATTCCGTAAAAAGCGTTCAAAACTAAAAATGGATTCAGAGGAATATAATTTTGTTCCTCAAACAAATATTTGTGAAAAGGTGCGTTAATCGCACCTTTTTATTTTTTTATTTACCCCTCTTTCCAGCTGGTTCCACAATTTATATCAATTTCCAGAGGTACTCTTAACGGCTGCCCTAGCTCCATTGCCTTAAGAACAAGTTCTTTTACTTGCTCTAACTCTTCTTTAGGTACTTCAAAAACCAGTTCATCGTGTACCTGCATAATCATTTTTGTTTTTAAATTCTTTTCTTCAAGCTGTTTTTCAACCTCAATCATAGCCATTTTAATTAAATCGGCTGCTGAGCCTTGAAGCGGCTGATTAATAGCAGCTCGCTGTGCAAATTCACGAATCTGGTAATTTGGACTGCCTAATTCGGCTGCTAAATAGCGTTTACGTCCGAACATTGTTTCTACATAACCGTTTTCGTTCACAAATTGAACTTCGTTTTGCATATATTCTTTTACGCGCGGATAATGCTCAAAGTATTTATCAATAAACTCTTGAGCTTCAGTGTTGGAAATCCCGAGATTCTTTGCCAGACCATAGCGAGATTGACCATAAACAATACCAAAGTTTACAGCCTTAGCCTTTCGTCTCATATCTTTAGTTACTTCATTTACCCCTACTCCAAATACTTTTGAAGCAGTCATTGTATGAACATCTTCTCCTGATGTAAAAGAATGAATCAGATTTTCATCTTCAGACACATGAGCAAGAAGCCTTAATTCTATCTGAGAATAATCCGCAGATAGTATCAATGAATTCTCTTTATCCATTGCGCAGAATGCGGAGCGAATTTTGTTGCCTTCCTCTGTTCTGATAGGAATATTTTGCAGATTTGGATTAGATGAAGATAGGCGCCCTGTCACAGTTAAAGCCTGATTGTACGTTGTGTGAATTCTTCCGTCGCGTTTGCTTATAAGAGTAGGTAATACATCTGTATAAGTTGATTTTAGCTTCGAAAATTTTCTATGCTGTAAAATATAATCGCAGATTTCGTATTCCTGAGCCAGTTCTTCCAATACTTCCGCGCTTGTTGAACGCGATTTTTTCTTCTTTGATTTAAGTTCCAGTTTATCAAAAAGTACTTCTGCTACCTGTTTAGGGGAGTTAATATTGAAAGGTTCTCCTGCCAATTGGAAGATTAAATCCTCAAGTTCGGCAAGCTTTTCAGTCATAAAAGAAGATAATTCTTTTAAATAGTCACAGTCAATTGCAACACCTGTGTATTCCATTTTAGCCAGAACAATAGTCAATGGTATTTCTATCTCTTTGACAAGTTTTTGTTCATCTTCATTAAGATTATTTATCCAGTAGTCATATAATTTTAATATTGCAGAAGCTTCGTCGCAAAGCATTTTTTCTTCATCATTGGATTCTACTATATGACTTAAAAAATCAAGTGATTGAGCTTCTATTGTATGTTTTCTGTTAGGGTCTTTTACATAACTAGCAAGCAGTACATCATACTCAAGCCCTTTTGGTTCAAATCCGTTGTTCATCAGTAAATTATAATCAGATTTTGCATCAAAAGTAATTTTTTTGATTTTATCAGACTCAATAATCGGTTTAAGCTTTTCTAAGTAATTTTCGTTAAAATAGTAATTTTTATCTGCAGCGATTGCACATCCGTTAATTATTCCGTTCTTATGAGCGTATCTGATACCAATTTTTTCAGCTTTAAGAATCTCTTGTATAGAATTATCATCTCCTATCAAATATTCAATTCCTGCGTCCTCTACGGTGTCTTTTATAGCCTGTGTAAACAGGTTTTGTTGTGCTGCACCAGAAGGTTGTGCAAATAAGCTTAAAGTTTCGCCAACGGGAGCTTCATCAGAATTAAAAGAGGCAAGAATTTTATCAATGTTTTTAATAAATGTATAAAACTGCATTCTTCTTAAGAAATCTGATACTTTATTAAGCTGCGGGAGTGTTACACAAGCTTTATCAATATCAAAATTTACATCAACGTCTCTTATGATTGTTGCAAGCTGTTTAGAAAGAATCGCAATATCTTTTTGGGTACAAATTTTTTCTTTAATAGCTTTTTCAGGAATATTTTCGCAATCAGCAAGAAGTTCTTCCAAATGAGGATAACGACTTAATAGTTTTTGAGCTGTTTTCTCCCCAATACCGCGGATACCCGGGATATTATCGGAAGTATCACCGCGTAATCCCTTATAATCAATTACCTGATCAGGATATACGCCCAGTTTTTCATAAACCTTGTCCCAGTCATATTCAATCAGTTCCCCTTTTGAAGGGATTAATACTCTGACACAGCCGTCCTTATCAATCAATTGGAAACTGTCTTGGTCCCCTGTCAGAATAAGAGTTTCATGGCCTGCTTCACAAGCGATTCTGGAAATTGTTCCGATGACATCATCAGCTTCAAAACCTTCTTTAGTATATATAGGGATATCAAAAGCATTTAAACCTTCAATAATAGTACCAATCTGACATCTGAGAGTATCCGGCATAGCCTCGCGGTTTGCTTTATAATCATCAAACATTTCAACACGGAAAGTTTGTCTACCCACATCAAAAGCCGCAGCAATAAAGTCGGGTTTTATTTTAGCCAATAGGTCAAATATTGTCTTAAAAAAGCCATACACAGCCCAGGTAGGTTTATTCTCTGCATTTTTCATTCCTGTACGTTCAAGCGCAAAATATTGACGAAATGCTAAAGCATGTCCGTCGATTAATATCAAAGTTTTTTTATCCTTCATGAAATACTCCCCTTGCTTTATTTAATTATACCATGATATAATCCATAAAACATATAGGAGAGTGTGTATAATGCAAACAAATACCATAAGTAATACTTCTTTTGAAGGTTTTAAATTTTTAAACGAAAAAAATAAATATGCATATAGAGCTATGTATGAAAAAGCTGAATCTTATGCTCTTGACAGAGCTTCTTTATTAAAACAGGATCCATCTCCAAAATTAGTCGAGTTATTGGAGACAAATCCGGTTTTTTCTGAATTGGCAGAGCTTGGTGATGTATTTGTAAAAACAGAAGTTGCTGATAGAACTGGTATGTTTGTTGCTGAATTTGATGACCCGTGGACAGGCACAAGAGATAGTCTTACCTTTTCCCGTCCCGCATTGACGCTAAACAATTTTATAGAGGGAATGCGTTATGAATTTAAAAAATGGGCTGATTTAGGATTATGGAATTATAAACGACTACAGGACTATAAGCTTGAACCCAAACGTGCATTAGATATTCTTGATACGAATATTACAAAAAATGTCTAAATGTAAAAAAATATTTACGTTTAAGCAAAAAAAACTTTTCTTTTGTTTTAAATTGTGTATAATAGACAAAGGAAGAAAATAGCTCTATGTTACAATCAATAAATAAAACTTTAAATAATAAATTAGAATCACAATATATAACAAAACCAACAGACTTATGTGATAGAATTGAACATTATTTGCAACAGATTTTTGAAAAAGAGCTGAATACTTCGGATTCAGTTCTTTTGGCATATAATCCGTTTGTTATTAAAAAGATTGCAGGTTATCTGTCAGGTAAAATAAAAATGCCTGCTTCAATCGGTATTGCAGGTGAAACTGCAAGCGGAAAATCTACAATTACTAAAGATTTGATTGAAACTATTGAATCCTTTGCTACAGAATTTAGTATTAGCGATGCTATTACTCGCGTAAACACTGATGACTATTACTATGATCGTTCAGAAATGGTAAAAGCAGCCGGTAGTTTCTCTGAATTTGCAAAAAATTATGACCTTGATGTGCCTGAAGCTCTTGAGTTAGAACTTATGAGCAAGCATATTAAAGAATTACTTTCAGGTAAATCTACTTACCTTCCTAAATATGACATGTCAGGTACTGCAATTCGTCATGATAATTATACTTTAGCAAAACCTTCCAAAGTTATTATTTCGGAAGGTCTTTTTACGCTTACAGACAAAGTAAAAGATGCTTTTAATTTTAAAATATATGTTGATATCCCTGAAGATATTAAACGCGAGAGATTCTTTGTAAGAGCTGCTGAACGCGGTTTGGGAGACTCTGCTAAACACATTTATGAAAATGCTAATTCTAAAGCAGAAGTTTATATCAGACCTTGCATGGAGCACGCTGATATTGTTCTTTCAGGTTATGCAGACAGAATTAAATACAAAAACTTCTTAAACAAGATTATTGGTCTTGTTCAGGAAATATACTTTACAGTTGTATAATTTATCCTCTAAAGTTATTTGTTATTGTGTAAATGTATTCAAGAATCTGACAGAAATAAGTTAAATTAGTGTCACCGTTGATAATAATATCTGCATATTCTTTTGCAGGTTTAACGTATTTTTCTCCTGCACCGAGGATGTATTCCCAGTGTTTTTTAGCGTTTTCTAAATCCTGATTTCGTTCTGTATAAGCTCTCGTCATAAAACGCTCTCTGCGAAGGTTGATATCAGTTTCTACATATACCTTAATATCAAAAACATCTTTGATATCATCATACATAGAAGCCATACCTTCAACGACAACAATCTTATTAGAAGGAACATGTTTCGCTTTAGGAACAGATACTCCGGTACCGTTTAAAAGATACTCAGGAGAGTAAACATCTTCTCCTTGAGAGATTTTTTCTAAATCTTCTTTTAACACATCTAATTGAAAACTCTCAGGTGAATCCACGTCATAGCCGTTGTCTCTGAGAGCATCAAAAGTTCCGTATTTTTTAATTAATTCTGATATATCATTAAAATAATTATCAGTCGTTAAAATTGTCACAGGCATATCAAATTTCTTAATAGTATTAGAAATCTCTCTGCATATTGTTGATTTACCGGAGGCTGACTCACCTGTTATACCAACCATGATTTTCTTTGCAGGGTTAGTAATAAGTCGTTTTGAAAACTTCTGGATAAAATCATATCTTACTTCAGTAAAAATAGGCTCAGGCGCTTTTGTATCATAAGCCAAAACCTGCTTAAACTTAGATTGTAAATAGAACGCGAGAAGCTCTCTTCCGGCCTTCTGGGTAAAATCCGGTTTTAATATTTTGTCTGTAGAGTTTAACTCTTTTTCTATTAAATGGTGAAAATCGTTATTTTCTGTCATTTGTTACTTCCGATATTCCTATATTATACCTCATAAAATCATGAGGTAAAGGGGCTTTTTAAAAATTAAGATTCAAAAAGTTCGCTAATCTTATCTGCAATATCTCTAGGATCAATTTCCTGAGTAACTTTGTTGATATCTTGAGCCATTTGATAAAGCTTAGCAGCCTCAATTTTATCACCGATAATAGATGTTGCTCTTGCAAGGTTAAAATGAGCTAATGCATAGCTTGGATTAGATTCAACAGCTTTTTTGAATAATTCTATAGCTTTATTAACTCTGCCAAGGTCATCAAGATAGATAACCCCCAAGTTGTTATAAGCTATATCATAATTTGGATTATATTTGATTGCCAATTCGTAAGATTTAATAGCTTCTTCCGTATCAGCCTTACCCCAGTATAAGAACCCTAAATTACAATGGATTTTAGGGTTGTGAGGCTGTAGTTCAAGCGCTTGTCTATAAACTGCCAAAGCGTTAGCATAGTCCTCTTTGTCATAGAACGCACTGCCCAGATTTACATAAATATCAATATCTTCAGGAGTTAGAACATAGGCTGTCTGATAAGCAGAAATTGCTGCATCAGGGTCAGATTTGTTTTCCTGATATACAAATCCCATTGTTTGAGCAATAACACTTGTCCACGAACGATTCGGATTCAAAGTGATTGCAGTCTGGTAGTTAGAAATCGCTAAGTCAAATTCACCTTTGATATAGTAAATATTAGCAAGATTTGAATACAAATCAGGAATTGTAGGAGCCATTGCAATCAGTTTAGTATAAACTTCAATAGCTTTGTTATAATCACCTTGTTCTTCATAAGCTCTGCAAAGATGTCTGTATGCTGCAATATTAAACGAATCTAACCAAATTGCCATTTTGTATTCAGTAATAGCATCCTCAAAATAACCAGTAGAAAGATAAATATCACCAAGAACACAGTATAACGGCGCAAACCCAGGAGCTATCTCGGTTGCTTCTTTATATAGGTTTATTGCTACGGGATAATTTTTGGTTTGAATTGCATAAAAGCCCTTTAAAAAAGTAGGCAGAAATCTTAAATACGACAATCCTTCTGATATATTAGCAATTGCTGTTTTATCAAACGGAGCTAAGATAACAGAAATAAATTTTTCCCAATTAGCTTTAAATTTAGTTTTAGGATTTTTGAAAGAAGACGCTTCGTATAATTTATACAATAAGTAGTGAGCGCTTGAAGAGCCGAATCTTGAACATTTAACAGCAGCGTCCGCAGCATCTAAAGCATCCGTAAAATGAGCTTTCTTAACAAAGGTCTCAGCTATCATGTAATAAGCATCGTAATAATTATTTTTCTTCTCTAAGGCCATTGTAAGGTAATTAAGCGCCTTATCCAAATCTCCTTTATGATAGAAAGCAACACCTATTTTATAATAAATTTCATGAGAATCAATTAAAGATTCCATCGCAAGTTGATATTCTGTAATAGCTTCATCAATGTACTGACCTGCATTATAAATATCCAAATGCCATTTCATATATAAATCACCTAAACGCACATGCAAAGCAGGATTTGAAGGATCATTCTTTAAATCAAGCCTACAGCGTTCAATCTGGTCATACATTTTGTTTTTATTCTTTGATTCAGTCTTTATATCAGTTTTCATAATGCTTCCTAATCAGAATTTGTAGTATAAACATACATATAGTATAAAAGATTTTGACGGTCATTTTCTGTCATTGTAGAAATATTAGCCGTAATCTCGTTTGAATAAATTGCATCTATTTCCGAAACAGCCGCCCTAAAATTTATTATACCATAAGTTTTGGGTAATTTTAAAGTGCAATCAAGGCTTTCTCCAATTATGAGTTTTTTATCCGAATTAAATTTAATATACTCTGTGCTAATTTCAAAAGTCTTTGTTGTATATATCTCATCCTGCAATTTAATTTCGAGTTTCTCAACAGCTTCAATCTTAGGAATTTCACTTCCGGCAGTTAATTTAAGCGAATTGTAATCTAACTCTATAGTAAAATTGTCTTCAAGAGGAGACGAAATAATAACAGTATTAAAGTCAATTGTACCAAGCTTGGAGAACACTTTTGCAGTGAGTTTTGCTCCAACCTGCAAAAATTCTACATATCTCATAAAATACTGCGGGAGAACTAAATCCATTCTATCATCATAAAGTTTTTCAATTTCACAGGACATTTCAACCATGTTACTGTCCTTTTGAAAATATATGGTAACCTTCTGCCCTTCTCTTAATAAATCCATAATAATTATTATAGTTAAATAAAACTAAAAAAACAACAAATCATTGTATAATATTCTCATGCTAAGTATTATAATCGGTGTTTTAACAAGAATAATATCTAATTCATATTTGAATGTTTTTCAAAAATTATTAACTAATAACGGTGAAAAAGCTTCTACCGTTAATTTCTTTACTTATTTAGGCTTAAGTATATTAAGCTTAATTTTGCTCCCGCAATTTATATTTAACTCTGAAATATTTATAAATGTTATTATAATGGGGATTTTGGGAAGCTTGGGGAATTATTATATTATCAAAGCACTTTCTTGTGGAGAACTTTCAACTCTGGCTCCTATTAATTCGTATAAACCGGTTGTAGCATTAGTTTTAGGTATATTTTTATTGAATGAAATACCAAATATTACTGCTGTATTTGGTATTCTTCTCATTATAATCGGAACTCTGTTTTTGACGAATTCTAATTTTATATTCTCAAAAGCATGCTTATATAGAATGCTTGCTTTAATATTTTCAGGCACAGAAGCTATTTTTATAAAAAAAGTTATATTGCTTTCAAATATTTCTTCAGCATTCATTTACTGGGCATTTGCAGGTTTGATATTTGCTTTAATCATTGCACTTAAACACCCGATAAGAATTAATCGAAAACATTTAAAACCACAAATCATGCTGATTTTAGCGGTTGCATTAATGCAGTACTCAACAAATTATGTTTTTTCAAAGATGAATGTATCTTATGCACTTGCATTGTTCCAATTATCAACAATTCTAAGCGTATTTTTAGGAGTGAATATATTTAATGAAGGTAAACTGCTTAAAAAACTTTTAGCATCAATTATAATGCTTGCTGGAGCAGTGATATTAATTATCTTCTGATGGAAGTTCATCCAAAATAAACAGTCCTAATCTTCCTTCTCGAAAATCTTTTAATATGAATTTAGCTGTTCTTTCAGTATCAGGAGACTCACTTCTTATAATCCAATTACGGCTTAACGCAATTGTTTCCAATTTCAGGTCTTCTACTTTGTAATGTTCTTTTACGACTTGAGTATATTTGCCTTCTGATAACATATCTAAAAGAGCCTGAGCAACAGGTTCAGGAGAATAAGCATTTTCTGATACAGAACTTACAAAAGCTAATTTAGCTGCTTGCATTTGGTCATCCTGTTTTGTAGGAATAATCCCGGGGGTATCAAGAAGTTCCAATTTCGGATTAATTCTTACCCATTGCTGCTGTCTTGTGACACCTGCTTTTGCTCCGATTTTTGTTTTAGAAGATTTTGTCAGCTTATTAATAACGCTGGATTTCCCTACATTAGGCATGCCGACAACCATTGCACGCGCAGCACGTCTCAATAAACCTTTTGCCATTAAAGCCTGAATCTTTGGCTCTGATAGTTCAACTGCCGAATTAATAACAGCAGGTAAATCTTTTGCGCCCTTTGCATCTGTAACAATAACAGGGCAGCCTGTTGTTTCTTTTAAATACGCAACCCATTGTTTAAGCTCTGATTTTTCAACTAAATCAGCTTTATTCAACAAAAGAAGCCTTGGTTTTTCTCCCAAGAGCTTCTTAATGTTTGCATAACTGCTGCTTAAGGGTATACGCGCATCACGTACCTCAATCACGACATCAACAAGATTTAATTTTTCTTTAAGCTGACGCTCTGCTTTCGCAATATGACCCGGGTACCAGTGAATGTGTAAATCTGTTCTACCCATTTAGCCTATCTTTTTTCAATTTTTTCCTTAATACGAGTTGCTTTACCTGAACGTTCTCTTAAGTAGTACAACTTAGCACGTTTAACATCACCGCGTCTAAGAACTTGGATTTTTTCAATACGTGGAGAGTATACTAAGAATACACGTTCAACACCAACACCTTGGAATACTTTTCTTACAGTAATTGTTTTGTTGATTCCAGAACCGTGCTCAGCGATAATAGCGCCTTCGTAAGCCTGGATTCTTTCTTTATTACCTTCTACGATACGGCAGAATACTTTAACTGTATCACCAGGATTCATTTCCGGTAATTCTCTTGTAGTGTATTCAGCTTCTAAATTTTTAATAATAGGATTCATTTTTGCTATTCCTTATATTTTGACTATCTTATACATTTGGTTTTATCGTAGAATAAACAAATTAAAATTACAAGTAGTCATTAAAATATTTCAAAGAATTGTAAACATTTTTTTACTTTTGTAACAATTTTAGCTAAAATTATCAAATAGGGATATTTACAATCATTATTACAAACAGTCGAAATGTGAAGAAAGGTTTAATTAATTGTTACCTGTTTCCAATAATAGCGCCGCAATGGCTAAATTTATTACCAAAATGACTAAAGCTGATGCTTTAGCGCCTATTATTGCATTGGAATCCGTAGTTGTTACCGGTAGAACATATCAGGCTTATAAAAGAGGAAAAGGCGATGAAGCCAGAGAACGTTTTCTTGAAGAAACAACAGGTTCTCTTGTCTGGTTATGCGGTGTAGCTGCTCTTAACGAATTAGGCGACAAACTGTTAGGCAAGATATTAAGAAAACCCGGAGCTAATTTTGACGTAGGAACGGATAAAGTTTTAAGACGTCCTTTTGATAATTTTATGCAAAAAGTTGCTCCAAAAGGATTAAACGGTACTCAAGTAGCATTGTTAAAAGGTGCTAAAGTTTTATCAAGTATTCTCCTTGCTAACCTGTTTATTGGTTTTGTGGTTCCAAAAATCAACCATTATATAACTAATACCGTAAACAGTAATAAAAAAGATTTAGAAGCTGAAAATAAACCAGCCAATGAAGAAAAAAATTCACCAAATCCTAGTTTTAAAGGTGCAATTAATGCATTAAACGTATTTACAAACGCTATTGAAAATACTAACACAGGCAAATTGCTTTCAACCGATTTTGGTATTGCAGGCGGCAGAATGTATAATGCAAGAACAAAAGAAGAACGCAGAGAAATCGCATTTAGAGATTTAGGCTCAATTTATTTCTACATGTGGGCTCAAGGTCATGTCGGCAACCTCTTAAATCTTGCTGAAAGCGGTAAAGCTACAAGACTTAATCCGTCTACAGCATCTACAGTGGACAAATATTTAGAAGATTATTTGAACGCTCATGGTGGTGAAATGAGCCTGGAAGATTTCAAAAAAGCAGTAATAGGTAATAAATCTGATGTAAAATTACCTGAAGGAATAAAATTTGAATCACAAAAAGTATCTGCATTAGGTAAATTATTCAACTCAGAACCGCTTCAAGTTGCGAAAGTCAGTGAGCTTGAATCAATTATTACAGATTCGGAAGTTCTAAACAGAATTAAAGAAATGGCAAAATTACAGCCTGAAAGACTCGGAGAAGCTGTAATTACAAAACAACAACTAATTGATGCTCTAAATAATGCAGAAATTACAAATCCTAAATTATTAGACAAAGCGTTTAATGAATTTACGGGTGGTGCTCACAATAATGAGTTCAAATTTGTATCAAATAACAAACTCGAAAAACTAAAAAAAGAAATGATTGAATATGCTGAAACAATCTGCAAAGAATCTAAAGACGGCAAAATAAATAATGAATTGCTCAAAAAAGTTAAAAATAAAAATATGATGTATAACGGAATAAATTTTGCAGCCGGATTTGCTGTTGCAGCATTATTCTTATCAACTCTGATTCCCAAAATCCAATACTATATAACTCGTAGAGCAACAGGTGTTGATGCATTTCCTGGCACATACGATTATGAACATAAAAAAGATATGGTTGCATAACTTGACAATTTGTTAGGTTAACCTTACAATTGTTTTATGGATAATAAACTTACATCAAGTCTTGAGGATTACCTTGAAGTAATTTGTAACTGTGAAAAATCAGGTCAAGCAGTCCGTGCTGTTGATATTTCAAAGACTTTGAATATTAGCAGAGCATCTGTTACTGAAGCATTACAAAAATTACACTCAAAAGGGCTGATTGTTTATGATAAAACAATTACACTTACTAATGAGGGCAGATTAAAAGCACAAGAGGTTGTTTCAAAACATAGTATTCTACAAAAATTTTTTGAAGAAGTGCTTGAGCTTGATACTCAAGAAGCATCCGAAAATGCTTGTAGAATTGAACACGTAATATCAGAAACAGCATTCAGTAAAATCTCAGACTATTTAAAAAACAGGTAGAATTCAACAATGAATATATTTAAAGTTGCAGGCAAGTTTCTTGACCAGCCTGCTTTGGTTGCAAAATTTCAGAAATCAGTTCCCTATGTTCTATCAGGAGCAGCAGGCATATACGGATATAATGAAGTAAGAAAATCTCCACAAGAACATAAGAAAAATAAGGCTGTAAAAACCTTTACAACACTTGCATTTACTGTTGCTTCAGCTCTGGCAGCTCCTAAAATAACCGATAAGATATTTCGAGCAGGGAAAAATATAGACAAAAATATTATAAAGAACAAGATAATGTCTCCCAAAGAAGTGAAGCATTTATACCAAACAATGGATAGAGATTCTTTTAACAAACTGATACCAGAGCCCGAAAATATAACATCTAAAGAAATTTTTTCAGAAATAGGCAGATTATCGCTTTTTGGATTAATACCTGTTGTTGGAGGAATAACAGGAGGTATTGCAGGCGACAAACTCACTGACAAACACTGGAAAGAGAAATTGCCCGATAAAATCAAAGAAGGCGCTTATCAGTATCTTGCAAATATATTCTTATGCAATATTGGCGCAGGAGCAGCATTAGGGATTATGGAAAAAATGAATATCCGCTCAAAAGCACCCCGCGCACTCGGAATGGTAGGAGGAATAATAACAACGGGAGTTATTGGAGGAAGTGCTATTGCCAATTTAATCGGAGAAAAAATAATTAATCCTATGTTTAAATCGAAAGATGATTTTGAACCGAGACATCCTGAAGCTCTTGACATAGGTTTACATACAGATGATATTGCAACAGTGGCTGTTATGTCAGGTTTAAAATGGATAGAACCGGCTCTGCCATTGATGTATGCCATTTCAGGATATAGAGCCGGTATTGGTTATAGGAATTCAAAAGAACATAAATGTAACGAATTGTAACAATATTGTCCAATTTATTAAAGAAATTAAGTAATGATGCCGTAATACATAGAAAGGGACAAACAAAAAGGAAGCACACAAAATGGGAATGGCGGCATCACAAGCACGCTTGCTGAGTATTACAGCAAGAATACACGATGTTGAGTACCAGGCACAATCTATCCAGAATGCCAAGGTACAGCTCGCTACGCAATCCGATCAAGTCTATAACGACTATATGGAAGCGCTAGATGCTCAAACTTTGACTATTTCCACTATTGGAGCAGATGGTTCAAAAGCTCGTATTACTGCTAACTTTAATAATTTATTCTCTTCAAACAGAGTACGTCCTGCTGATGGCAGCATTTACGCTCTTCGTAACGAACAAGGTAAATTGGTTGTTGAAAACGATGTTTACAATGCTTATGAAAGCTTTAACGGACAAGACGCTTACGCATTTGCAACTTATATGCTTGGTGGTGAAGCAAGCTTAGATGCTAATGCGAGTGATTTTGATAACTATACAAACAATATTCATAAAAAAGAAGAAGCTGTTTATCAAAAGAATAAAGATAATACAGATAAAATTGCAAAAGATTCTACAATTGATACATTAAGAAAAGCTCTTGAGGATTATGTATCTGATGGTGATATTTATAGCGGAAATTTAAAACCTGAATATGACACCGAAGAAGGCAGAGAAAAATACGAAGGTACATTACAAAACTACAGAGAAGCTATGTACAAACAATTCGGTGAAGATATTTGTACAGACTTAATTCAAACTGACATCGGAAACGATGCATCAATGACTGAAGCACAATACAATCAAGACAGATTCAACAACTATGTTGACATCTTCAACCAAATCAAAATGTGCGGCGGCTGTGTACCAATCTCTGATTACAATGGTCTTTTTGGCGATGCATCTAATAATAGTGAATGGTTAACTTCAATGATTCAATGCGGTAAGTTCACTATCGATACATTCAGTAAAGATAAGAACGGTAAAATGTCAATGATGACAACTTCTCCAAGTTCTGATTCTTGCTTAAGCTATACTGAAGTAACTTCAATTGATTCAACTGCAGTTAAAAAAGCTGAAGCTAAATATGAAAAAGATTTAAAAGAAATCGATAAAAAAGATAAACGTTATGATTTAACTTTATCTAAGCTTGAAACTGAACGTACAGCTCTAACAACAGAATATGATTCAGTTAAAAAAGTAATAGAAGATAACATTGATAGAACATTCGGTATCTTCTCTTAATAAAATTTTCCTTTTTAAATTTAATAATCCCTTTTCCCTTTTTCCGCTTGAGCAATTATGTTCAAGCTTTTTTTTAGTGTTTAGCAAATAAAAAGACTTTACTTTTTTGTTTTTATCTGTTAAACTCATTATGTCAATAGTTTCTTAAAAGAAGAACGGTTTCCCCGTTCTTCTTTTA
>JAMPIM010000026.1 GCA_023662705.1 Candidatus Gastranaerophilales bacterium
GTTGTTAGAAACTTCGATGCATTAAACGATGTTAACAACCTTGTTGATTCAGCTAACAGCATTAAAAAACACGGTATGCAGCACGAAGTAACTATCACAATGATGGAACTTCCATTCGGTTGTGAAGGTGCTCATGACGTTGCTTTCTATGAAAAAGTTTTGAGAAATATTCTTGATTCAGGTTTACCATTTGATTCATTGGCATTCAAAGATGCTTCAGGTACTTCTAATCCTAGAAAAGTTTATGAAACAGTTAAAATGGCTCGTGAATTATTAGGACAAGATGCTCATATCAGATTCCACTCTCATGAAACAGCAGGTACAGGCTTAGCAGCTTATCTTGCAGCTCTTGATGGCGGTGCTGACGGAATCGACTTGGCTATGAAACCTGTTTCAGGTGGTACAGGTCAGCCTGATATCATTTCTATGTGGCACGCATTGAAGGGTACTGAATATGATTTAGGCTTGGATATTGCTAAAATTATGGAAACAGAAGAAATCTTCAAAGAATGTATGAAAGATTATCCTATTTCTCCAATTTCATTAGCAGTTAACCCAATCCTTATTCAAGCTCCGCTTCCGGGTGGTGCTACAGCTACAACTGTTAACCAATTAAAAGATATGGGTATGTTGGATAAATTCCCTGATCTTATTAAGGCTATGAAAGAATGTGTTGAAAGAGGCGGTTTCGGTACTTCTGTAACTCCTGTTTCTCAGTTCTATGCTCAACAAGCATTCTTGAACGCAACTCAAGGTGCTTGGAAAATGGCTAACCCTGGTTACGCTAAGATGGTTCTTGGTTACTTCGGTAAAACTCCATGTGAACCTGATCCTGAATTGGTTAAATGGGCTGAAGAAAAAATGAACATGGCTCCTACAACTGAAAAAGTTGTTGATATTAACGAAAAAGACCCTGAAAAAGGTCTTAAAGCAGCTGAAGAAAGACTTAAAGCAGCAGGTCTTCCTGTTACTGACGAAAACTTATTCATCGCTGCAGCTTGTAAAGATGGTAACGTAGATAAAGGTATCGATTTCTTACTAGGAAAAGGTACTGTATCAGTTAATAAAACATCTGCTAAATCAGAAGCTCCTGCTGCTCAAGCATCTTCAACAGGTGAATACACAGTTAAAGTTAACGGCAAAAACTACGCTGTTAAACTTGAAGGCGACAAAGCTACAGTTAACGGAAAAGCTTATGATGTTAATGTTAAAGCCGGTATTGAAGCTAAAGCATCTGCTTCCGCTGGTGAAGGCGAAGAAGTTAAAGCAGGCCTTCCTGGTAACGTCCTTCGTGTAGAAGTTTCTGAAGGTGATTCAGTTGAAGAAGGCGATGTATTGTTAGTAGTAGAAGCTATGAAAATGGAAACTGAAGTAAAAGCTCCAAAAGCAGGTACTGTTTCACAAATCCTTGTTGCTCAAGGTGACAAAGTTGTAACAGGTCAAGCTATGGTAGTGATTGGTTAAGGGGGTAAGGAATGAATATTCAAGAAGGTTTAATGAACCTATGGAATTCAACAGGTATTGTGAACTTCGTTCAGCCTGCTGACCCTTCTATCGAAAATTGCTTTGAACAATTCTTGCACATGCATGGTATGTGGATGATGATTCTTATCTGTTTATTCTTACTTTGGTTAGGTATTAAAAAACAGTTTGAACCATTGCTTCTTGTACCTATTGCATTTGGCGGATTGTTATCAAATATTCCAGTATGTGATATTGCAGGACCTCACGGTTTCTTGGGAATTATCTATGAAGCAGGTATTCACCAAGGTTTATTCCCGTTGATTATCTTCATGGGTGTTGGTGCTATGACTGACTTCGGTCCGTTGATTGCTAACCCTAAGACTGCACTTTTAGGCGGTGCTGCTCAATTCGGTATCTTTGGTGCATTATTAATGGCACTTTGTATATTCGGATTCACACTTCCTCAATCAGGTGCAATCGGTATTATCGGTGGTGCTGATGGCCCTACTTCAATCTTTGTTACTTCAAAATTGGCTCCTGAATTATTAGGTGCTATCGCTGTTGCAGCTTATTCATATATGGCATTGGTTCCTGTAATTCAACCGCCTATTATGAAAGCTTTAACAACTAAAAAACAAAGAGAAATCCAAATGACTCAGTTGAGAGAAGTTTCTAAGAGAGAAAAAATTGTATTCCCTCTTGTTATATTGATTCTTTGTGCAATCTTCTTGCCTGATGCTTGCCCATTGCTTGGTGCATTGACATTCGGTAACTTGTGTAAAGAATGCGGAGTTGTTGACAGATTATCTGATACTATGCAGAACGCTTTAATCAATATTGTTACAATATTCTTAGGCTTGTCTGTTGGTTCAAAATTGTCAGCTGACCAGTTCTTAACTGTTCAAACATTGTTCATTCTTGTTCTTGGTATTATTGCATTCTCTGTAGCAACTGCAGCAGGTGTAATAATGGCACACATTATGAATTTCTTTAGTAAAACAAAAATCAATCCGCTTATCGGTGCGGCAGGTGTTTCAGCTGTTCCGATGGCAGCACGTGTAGCTAACAAAGTTGGTTTAGAGGCTAACCCTCAAAACTTCTTGTTAATGCACGCAATGGGTCCAAACGTTGCAGGTGTAATCGGTTCTGCTGTTGCAGCAGGTGTATTGCTTGCGCTTTGCAGCTAGGATAATTTAATATAAAAAAGCTGAGCACGCATCATCGCGTTGCTCAGCTTTTTGTTTGTAAATGTATATCTTTTGTGATATGTAATAGTATATCAATTAAGGAGCAATAAAATGAAAATTAATACAATCAATAATACAAATTTCCAATCGCGTTTTGTGCCAAATGAAACATTTAAGCGTGGTTTTGATGAGATAAAAGATGCTCCAGCTGAGTGCAGAATGTTTGTAAGAACAATTGATGCATTGTTAAGAGATGGAAAAGATGATGTTATAGAATTTGCTACAAAAGATAATTCCTTAATTACTAAAATTAACGGAAAGACTGTTTCCGAAAATGTCTGTTTCTCAAATGAATTTGTAATGAATCTTGATAAAGGCTTGCGCGAATCATTAGATTATTTAAGATTATCTAAGGTACCTAATGTGAGAAAAAATAATGTTTCAGATTATGAAAAACCCTATATAAGAGAAGAATTTGCAAAAGTAAGAGAACTTGCTAATAGTAGAGGTTATGATTTAGGTATTTTTCGTAGAATTGATAATATTGCTGCTCGTGTAGGATTAAAATTAGAAGATGTAAATTATGATAGAATGGCTCTGCTAAGTAAAAAGATTTTCGGTAAGTAAACTAAGGAAAAAAGAATATTGTTTCGAAAACAATATTCTTTTTTTTTGTTAAATTTTTGTAGTCGTATGACAACTTTCTACTTGTTCATTTGTTGTAATCTGTCACAAGGATCGCAAGTTGGTTGTGCCTTTTGACAAGGTGCACAAGGTGTTTTTACTTCACATGGTGCTGCGTAACCTGTTGCACATGGATCACATTTTTTGATTTCTTTGCAACCGCATTTAGGTTTTTCACAGCCACATTTTGAGTTGCTGCCAAACCATGTCATCGGATTAAGATTTGACCAAGTGAAAGCTTCTGCTGATTGAATAGAAGCAGTAGCAATAATCCCTAATACAGCTAATACAGATAAAGTTTTTTTCATTGTTAACTCCTTTTTTTTATATACCTCTCTGGTACATTTATATTTTAAAAAAGTAGTTCACAAAAACCATAACCTGATTAGGCTATATCAATTCTTGCTTTTATCAATCAAATTACCCTTACCCCATTGGAAAGATGAGCGGATTTCAGAGCCGACTTTTTCGATTAAGTGTCCTTCAGAAGCTGCTCTTAACTGTTTAAATTTATCCCCGCCTGATGTAAATTCATTCATGAATTCTTTTGCGTAACTTCCGTCTTGAATTTCAGAAAGGATTTTTTTCATACGTTGTTTTGTTTCAGAGTCAATAATTCTTCCTCCGCGGGTGTAGTCACCGTATTCAGCATTATTAGAAACCGAATAATGCATATCTTCAATTCCGCCTTCATAAATCAAATCAACAATAAGTTTTAATTCATGACAGACTTCAAAATATGCCATATATGGTGAATATCCTGCTTCAACAAGTGTTTCAAAAGCATTTTTGATTAGCGCATCACACCCGCCGCAAAGAACGGCTTGCTCACCGAATAAATCTGTTTCAGTTTCTTCTTTAAAGGTTGTTTCAATGATTCCTGCGCGACCAGAGCCGATTGCAGAAGCATAAGATAGTGCCAGTTCTTTGTCATCACCTGCAACAAGAGCAGGAACACCCTTCCCTGCAACATATTCACTTCTTACGGTGTGTCCCGGAGCTTTTGGTGCAACCATTATCACTTTGACTCCATTCGGAGGAGTTATAAAACCATAATGAATGTTGAATCCGTGAGAGAACATTAAATATTGACCTTCTCTTAGATTCGGTTCAATTTCTTCTTTATAAACCTTTGCCTGAACTTCATCAGGAATAAGAATTTGTACGATATCAGCCCATTTAACCGCATCTGCTATTGTCATTGTTTTTAAACCATAATCACGAGCTTTAATATCTGATTTGCCGCCTTGACGTAAACCAAATACAACATCGCATCCGCTATCAACAAGGTTCATTCCTTGACCATAACCCTGTGAACCAAATCCGATTATCGAAATCTTCTTTGATTTAATTAATTCTGTATTAATATCTTTATCTAAATATATTTTAAGTTCAGTCATACCCAACCTCCATATTCTAATTATATCACTAAGAAATAAGCAAATAATTTTTTTACATGTTTTGTAATAACTAAATGGAGAAATAATTTATGATAATTCAAAATAATTCTGTCGATTTTAGAGGTAAGCTTAGTTTACGTAATTACTCAAAAAAGGGTATTGAAACAATAAAAGAATATTATACAAGTCCTGAACAAGATAAGTTGATCCAAATTGCAGCAGATAATTTTGCACCCCGGAATACTTTTTCAAATTATTTGACTGTAGATGTATCAAGAACTTTTAAAACATTGCTTGAAATGATTATTAAAAAACCGATAAAAGAATCTAATCAGAATAAAATAATGGATAATACTGACACAGGTATTGTTTTTGGTGATGTGGAACCTGCCCGTGGAGGATTCTTAGCAGTATTTGGTTATAATGAAAAAGTGGTAGATTAGAATCTACCACTTTTAACTATTATTCTTCAATCAACGATGTCTGCTCCCCTTCCGGTTCCTGCATATCTTCTAATGTGCATCCGCCTGATGGTGGTGTATCGTCATCATCTTTATCAGTATTGACAATTTTGTTAACAGAAACAACTGTGTCATTGTCAACAAGGTTTTGAGCCCTTACACCTGTAGCAGGTCTGCCCTGACAAGAGATATCTCCTGCTTTTATTCTTGTTACAATACCGTTTGCTGTTACCATCATGATTTCGTCTTTTTCTTCGACGATTGTGAGAGCAACAAGTCTTGACATGTTAGACTTGAATTTTGTTGCAATAAGACCGATACCGCCTCTGTTTTGTGAACGGAATTCAGACAACTTAGTACGTTTTCCAAAACCGTCTGATGTTACAACAAGAAGGTCTGCGTCATAGTTTCTTGGAACAATGTCACATCCGATAATTGTATCAGCAGAACGAAGCTTCATTGAGTTTACTCCTCTTGCACTTCTGCCTAAAGGTCTCAAGTCTTCAATAGGGAATCTGATTGCCATACCGCAAGATGTACCGATGATAATTTCATCGTTCGGATTAGCTAGTTTTACCCAGTTTAATTTGTCGTTTTCTTCTAATGAAATAGCGATAATACCGCTTCTTCTGATACTAGAGAAGTTATCAAGTTCGATTCTCTTAATATAGCCTTTTTGAGTCAGCATAATTAAATTCAAATCGTGTGAGAAGCTGCTTACAGGAACAACTGCTGTAATTCTTTCTCCTTGTTCGATTGGAAGTACGTTAACAATCGGTAACCCCTTAGACTGTCTGCCGCCTTCCGGGAAGTCGTAAACATTCAAGCTGTAAACAATACCCTTAGATGAGAAGAATAATACTTTATCATGCATCATAGCAGTGAAGAAGTGCTGAATATCATCATCATCTTTTGTCTTCATGCCGGCTTTGCCGCGTGTTGCACGGTTTTGGCGCTCAAATGTGTCTAAAGAAATTCTCTTTAAGTATCCCTGATGAGTAATAAATACAGCCATTGGAGTGTTTGGAGTTAAGTCCTCAATTGTAACTTCACCCTGCTCAGGAAGAATTTGAGTTCTTCTGTCATCGCCGTATTTTTCTCTATCTTCAATTAATTCTTCTTTAATAATATCAAGAACTTTTTGTCTGTCCGCAAGAATTTCTTCGTATTCCTGAATCTTTTTAAGAAGTTCGTCATATTCATTTTTGATTTTGTCTTGTTCTAAACCTGTTAATCTTCTTAATTGCATTTCCAAAATTGCATTAGCCTGATCAACATCTAAACCGAATTTGCTCATTAATCCTGTACGAGCATCATCAGTTGTTTTTGATTTTTTGATAAGCTCGATAACTTCATCTAATGAACCTAACGCAATCAACAAACCTGCTAAGATATGTGCACGGATTTTTGCTTTTTTCAAGAAGTAAATAGTACGTCTTGTAACGATTTCAACCCTGTGTTCAACGAACTCGTTCAATACTTCATACAAGTTCAGCAATCTTGGCTGTTTCCCGCAAAGTGTAACCATATTTACGCCAAATGTTGTTGCAAGCTGCGTGTATTTGAATAAATTATTCTTAACAACTTCAGGTTTTGCATCACGTTTAAGTTCAATAACGATTCTCATACCTTCTCTGTCTGATTCGTCACGAAGGTCTGAAATGCCGTTAATTCTTTGTTCTTTAACTAAATCGGCAATTTTTTCAATCAATTGCGCTTTGTTAACCTGATATGGAATTTCGGTAATAATAATTGCTGTTCTGGATTGACGTCCGTTGCCGCCAGGAATTTCTTCAATTGTAGCAACTGCAGACATCTTAATAGAGCCGCGTCCTGTTTCATAAGCTTGTTTAATATCGCTTAAACCGATAATTGTAGCAGCTGTAGGGAAATCAGGGCCTTTGATATGTTCCATTAAACCTTCAATAGTGATTTGAGGATTATCAATCAAAGCGATTGTTCCATCAACAACTTCTCTCAAGTTATGCGGAGGAATGTTTGTTGCCATACCTACTGCGATACCTGAAACACCATTCAATAAAAGCATAGGTAGTCTTACAGGAAGTACGGAAGGTTCTTCTAACGAACCGTCAAAGTTTGGGCCGAAATCAACTGTTTCGCAATCAATATCAGCAAGCATAGAGGTTGTTATTTTGTGCATACGTGCTTCTGTATAACGCATCGCAGCCGCTGAGTCACCATCGACTGAACCGAAGTTACCATGACCGTCTACAACAAGGTATCTTGTGTTAAAATCCTGAGCCAAACGAACAAGTGCTTCATAAACAGAGCTGTCACCGTGCGGGTGATATTTACCAAGAACTTCCCCAACAATACGCGCACATTTCTTAAACGGTTTATCAGGTGTCATGCCCAACTCGTTCATTGCGTAAAGAATTCTTCTGTGAACAGGCTTTAATCCGTCACGAACATCAGGAAGCGCACGACCGACAATTACGGACATAGCGTAATCGATATAGCACTTTTTCATCTCTTCTCTTATATTAACAGGAACAATTTTCCCGTCCGAAAACATATTTTGTTGACTCAAAATCTTTCTCCTCTATCCCTTTACACTAATATAATACCACAAAAATACTTTCTGTAAAGGATTTGGGGCTTTTTTCTTTGTTTGGAGTATATATATTGTAAATACGCCTTAATCCCTTTGTTTATATAGTTTTAAGCTTTGTAACAATGTCCTAAAATGTTGAATAAAAAAGGCAATTTCTTAAAATAAAAATACTTTATAAAGATGTAAGGACAAAGGGAAAAACAAAACATAAGCAGCAAGTCGAGACGTTAGACTCAAGCTTAAAACAAAGTTCTTTTTATACTCTCTCTTAATATCCTCGTGTTTATTTAATGTTTGCTAAGAAACCTTAGCAAACTTTTTCTTTTTTAATGCTAGTCGACAGAGAATATTTCTTTAATATCTTCCATAGTCAATGACTTAGTAATATTTCTGTCAATTGAAACTACGCTGTCAACAAGGTCACGCTTACGTCCTTTGATTTTTTGAATCTTTTCTTCAACAGTATTTTTGGTAATAAGTCTGTAAACAAATACTTTCTTCGTCTGACCGATACGGTAAGCTCTATCTGTAGCCTGATCTTCAACTGCAGGGTTCCACCATGGGTCATAATGGATAACATAGTCTGCACCTGTCAAGTTCAAACCGGTACCGCCCGCTTTCAAGCTGATTAAGAATATCGGTATATTAGGGTTGTTATTAAAGTTTTCAACCGCCTTTTGTCTGTCTTTTGTCTTACCGGTCAAGTATTCATAAGGAATTCCTGAGCGTTCCAGCCAACCTTTAATGATATCAAGCATGTCAACAAATTGGCTGAATAGAAGAACTCTGTGTTTTTCCTGAATAATCTGTTCAAGCATGCTCTTAAGATATTCAAATTTACCGGATTGAATAACCCCTTTAACATGTTCTTTGTCATAAAGTTTAGGGTGACAGCAGATTTGACGCAATCTAAGCAATGCTGAGAAAATTGACATTCTGCTCTTTTCAAGACCGTTAAGCTCGATACTCTTGAACAGTTCTTCTTTTGTACTGTCAAGGACTTCAAGATAGAAGTCTCTCTGTTCATCAGTAAGCTCACAATATGCCATATTTTCAACTTTATCAGGCAAGTCTTTTGCTACGTCACGTTTCATACGTCTCAAGATGAATGGGAAGATTTGGAGTTTTAACCGTTTTTCAACTGTCTTATCCTGTCTTTCCATAATTGGCGTTACGTATCTGAAATTGAATTCGGCAACATTGAACAAGAATCCCGGCATTAGGAAGTCAAATACTGACCATAATTCTTCAAGTTTGTTTTCAATCGGAGTACCTGAAAGTGCAAGTTTATGGTCTGCAACAAGTTCTTTAACCGATTGAGCTGTCTGTGATATAGCGTTCTTAATATTCTGAGATTCATCCAGAATAATATATCTGAACTTGTATTTCTTAAGTTTTGCAATATCACGTCTTACGAGTGCATAGCTTGTAATAACAATATCATAGTTAGGAATTTCTTTGAAAAGACCTTTTCTTTCTGTTCCTGAAAGTTTTAAGCAGGATAATTCAGGTGTAAATTTCTGAATTTCAGCTTCCCAGTTAAATACAACCGTAGTTGGTGCTATAACAAGTGTCGGCATAGGCCCGTCAACTTCTTTAGCCTTTTGAAGCAATGTAAGTGCCTGCAATGTTTTACCAAGCCCCATATCATCAGCAAGGATTCCGTTTAAACCATATTGATACATGAACCACAGCCAGCTGAAACCTTTAATCTGGTATTCGCGGAACTCAGCATTAACTCCTTTTGGAAGTTCAACCCCTTCTGATGTTGTAGAGAATGTAGAAATCTGATCCCAGAATTTTTGGAATTTTTCACTCAATACAAGTTCAAATCCCTGATTTTGAAGTTCTGTAATCAAACCTACACGATAAGTTTTAACCAAAAACTTGTTTTCGTCGTTTCTGTATGCATCAAATGAGTTGAATGAGCGCATTACCTGATATATGTTTTGAGCAGGGTACTCAACAAAGCCCAAGCTTCTTACGCGAGCATACTTTTCACCGCTCTGAATAGTGTTGTAAATGTCATCAAAGTCAATGATTTCATCTCCGACCTGACCGTAAAGCTGGATTTCCATACTGTCAATGGATTCTTCTGAAAAGTCAACTTTTGCACACATTTTAAACGGTTCAGGAACAAGTTTAAAGAAATTCATATCATCTCGTTCTTCAAACTTCCAACCTTCTCCTGCTTGTTGTTTATAATAATTATAGAAATCAATAGCGGTTTCTTTTTCTAAAGCAAGGTTGTTTGTCTGCATTGGCACAAATTTGCAGGCAAGAAGCATGTTATAAGCCATTTGTTCATGCTGATAATCACGTTTAATCCAGTAAACAAGATCTTCTTCTTTACTTTTAACTGAAAGATATGGAGACTTGTCATGGCTCTTTGAATAAGGAACTCTCATGCCGGAATAATCAAATTCCAGAGATGCCTTAAGTGACTGGTCATAGTCAATTCCCAGTGTAACAATATTAACAGGCGGCTTATGTTCCATTAACAATTTGCTGATGTTTTCAGCAATTGTGACATTCATTATTTCTCGCAAATGAGGTAATTCTTCATAAACAAATTTACCTCCATCTGCATCCTTAAGGTCAGTAAAAGTAGATTTAATAATGCTTTGCGGCAATTCATTCATCGCAACATTAATAGGAAATATTAAATTTCTGTATCTGCCCCATTTGATTTGTCTTGAGAAATATTTAATCTCTTCGAACGGATATGTGCATTCTTTGTCAGGACGAGTCCAGAATAATTCAAGAACAATATTTGTAGCACCGTTTACGTTTGTTGTCGAAACATCAAGGTTAAGATTCCATTCCTTATCGGTAAACATAATTCGTTCTTTAGTTTTTTCATCCAGAACTTCTTCCAGTTCCGCCATTAAAGGAAATACAGGTGCAAATTTTGTAATAGGAATATCATACCAACCGGCTTTTTTATCCTGTTTAGAAATCTTTAAAAGAGTTTGGAATAAGTTCAATTCTGCTTTTTGTACATCGTTGAGCTGAAAATCAGGATTAAGTTTCTGAACCTCAATCAATGCTCTTAAGATAGTTTCCAATGAGCGCACAATCTTATTTGTAGCTCTGTCTCTAACAAGGATTGAAAAGAAATTCTGTCTTCTTTTCGGATTAAAGTGGAATATATAATTCCCCTTAGCTTTTTCTAATTGCGGAGCAACAATATCACTTAAATCAGGCTCTATATCATGTTTCTCATAAAGCCAGTTGTCATAAGCTCCTGTTTCAATTGCTTTTAATGCTACTGCAACAGAATGTTTACACCATTCTTCTTTTAAAGGGCAATTACATCTTGCCTCAACCTTGTTTTTCTTAAAAATAAGGTCAGTAACATAAAAATCTTGATAATTACCCTTTACTTTACCTTTAAAGAAGTTCTTTTCAGGTTCTGCTTCAAGTAATAAACCTTTTTGGTATAACTCATAACCGCGTCTCCAGCTGCCGGAGGTCGCGTTTTTCTTTAAATAATCGTAATTAAACTTATATTCACTCATTCGCGTGAAACACTATCCTTTTCGGGTTTAACAATATAAAAACAGCAAGAAAAAGAACTTCCTAAAAATCTCTTCCTCAGCTAAAGGTCTATAACCTTGACTTTATTATTGCATATATCTTTTTTTTTATCAATAGTTAACATTTCTTAATAATTTACAACAAAAAAGGCAATTTTTGAAAAGAGATAAACTTTATATAAACATAAGGCAGATTTAATAAGGAGCTTCACATGACAGAACAAGAATTGTACGCTACAATGTCAGTTATTCCGGATCCGATTAAAAACGTATATAAACTTGATTCAAGACAAGATGTTGAAGAAATCCAGCGTATTTGCAGAATCTTTGCTATTTCGGAACAGCAAGGTAATAAACATAAAATGTTGTCTATTAAAAACTTAGCGACATTCAGATTGGTATTAAGTAATAATTAATATAAAAAAAGACGCTTAGGCGTCTTTTTTATTGTCTAAAGTTGGTGCAACAACTTTCCCGATAAGAACTTCTTCTACAAATCTGTCAATCGGTTTGATAGCAAGCCCTAAAGCTAAAAATCCGCCAATAGTCTTAATAAATTTGCCTTTTAAAGTTTTTTGCTTAAGTTGTTTTTGTAATATGCTTTTAACAGCTACATTTTCTGTCTGACCGCTTTTAAGCGCTTGTTCATAGCTTAAATATAAATCACTGATTTTAAATTCATCTGTTGGATTTAATAAGTCTTTGCGCATTTTTATTAAATCCTTAATTGTTTTGTCTGCATACTTATGTATGTTATTTTTGTTGTTTGTATAAGCATGTTTTACATGTTTTTTATCTGATAAATCCATGTTATTAGAAACAATGCTTAAAAATTCTTTAATACATTCTTCGTCTTGGTTTGCGTATGCGTGCATTTTCCCGTTTGCAACAAATTCTTCCGCAAGCTTGTTTACGTGTTCTTTTGTATTAAAAGTTATATTATCTTTTGTTGATAAACCAAACAATGAAAACAGATTTTGTCCTGCTTTTACCGCTACAATAGGAAGACAAACGCTTGCCAGTCCTTGGAAAATAGCCTGTTCTAAAGCTCTTCTGGAGCTCGGACTGTATTCTGTCTGGTCGTTCTTGTATTTATCATATACATCCGCTCCAATATATAACAATGCAGGTGCCCAGCTCAATGTAGCGTAGTTCCCTATAAGCGGGCGCATAGCTTCGCCTATTTCATTAGTGAATGCCGCTCCGCGCAACGGCCAATTTAGCAGCGGATCATTATATTCGTTATTGTTATTTCGAAAACTATTTGGGCTTATATTATTAATAGGTCTTATCATTGTGTAAAATCTTTTCCAACCAGTGTAGATATATTCTACTATATAAAGCAGTATATTGGAATAGATTGTTAAGATAATTTTTGTTAAGAAATGTAACAATAAAAACAACTTGTGAAATTCGATAAAATTTATATACTTTATATCTATGTAAGATGAAACAAAAGGTATAAGAAGATGGCAATTACATCAGCAGCATTAGGAAGTTTATTAACAACTCAAGCAGATTATAACTATTATATCCAACAGCAAATGTACTGGTCTAACAAGTACGAAGCTAATATGGCAAAGCTTGAAGAACAAGTTAAATATGAAACCAAATGGGAAAGCGCTATGGATTCTGCCACTGATTCTTCAAGAACAAGAGAATTAAAAGCTAATGGTTTCGTCGTTGGAGCAAATGATTACTCAGAAGCTACAGCAAGAAGATATGCAGATGTTAAAGTTTCTCAATACGATGCAGAATTATCTCTTGAATTAGCAGATTTAGATATTGAATACGATACAATGAAAACTATGTACGATACCTTAGTACAAGAACTTTCAGCTCAAAAAGATGCAGAAAAGACACTTGTTGGTACTTGTGCTCAAGATACAGGACTTTTAAATCAATAATAATTAAAACGGTCTTGTTGATAAACCTTCGAAGCATTGAGCATAAGAGAAGCGATTGTCATAGGGCCGACTCCTCCGGGAACCGGAGATATAAAACCGGCAGACTGAGATACCAAATCAAAGTCTACATCACCGGTAAGTTGACCATTTTCATTTTTGAAAATCCCTACGTCAACAACAACAGAATTTTTTTTAACCATCTTACATCTTACAATCTTTTTACCCACCGCAGATATGACTATATCGGCGGTTTTTATTTTGTCTTCAATATCAGAAGTATATGAGTGACACATTGTAACTGTAGCATTTCTCTTTAACAGCATTTGCGCCATTGGTTTACCTACAATATTTGAACGTCCTATTACAACTGCATCAGCTCCTTCTATAGGAATGTTGTACTCCTCCAGAAGCATAATAATACCTTGAGGTGTTGCAGGATAAAAGTAAGGTTCTAAGCCTATAGCTAATCTGCCGACATTTTCAGGTGTAAATCCGTCAACATCTTTTTTAGGTGAAATAGCTGTAACTACCTTGTTTTTATCAATATGTTCCGGTAACGGAAGCTGAACCAGAATGCCCGTAACATCATCATTGTTGTTTAATTCTTCTATTTTGTTTAGAAGTTCTTGTTCAGTTGTTTCTCTTGGTAATTCAACAACTGTAGACTGTATGCCTACTTTTAGTGCTGCTTTCTGTTTATTTCTTACATAAATTTTGCTCGCAGGGTTATCTCCTACCAAAATAACAACGAGATGAGGTTTTTCAACCAGTTTCTCGACTTTTTCTTTTACCCCTTCGAGAACTTTTTCTGATGTTTTTTTGCCGTCTAATAATATCATTACTCGTTCTCCTGTGGTAAGTTAAGTCTGAAATAGAAATGTTTAACAGCATCTGCTATAGCATTTGAATCTGTATTAAAAGGTATAGAACCAATAATTTCAATATCAGATTCGTTCGCAAGCGAATAGATTTCTGTCAAATCATCATTAGCAGCTTTATTGATAATTACTCCTAATTGTCCGCCTGCTGCGTATTTAGCAGAGTATTCATTGATTCTGCCTGCTAATTTTATAGATTCTGCTGTCGGATTAGTTACAACGAGAGCCAAATCTATATCAACATCTACCAGTTGATTCAGGTATTTTAAATCAAATTCGCAATCAAATAAAACAAAATCATATCGTTCAATGAATTTTTGAAGCGCATCATTAATTTGACCTGTAATCGGACAGCGGCAATCTTTTGAACCTACAAGCCATGAAACAATAATATCAGTCGTGTCATCAAGCGAAACTACAATATCTTCCAGAGCCCATTCCACATACTCTTGTTTTGTCATGTGCTGCGGAATACCTGTTTTATACTCGTGTTTACCGCTTCTTATACCATAAATGGTGTTTCTGATATCAAGTCCGAATGTATGTCCAAGTTCTCCTGTTAAATCATTATCAAATAATAATATAGATTTTTCAGGGAATTTTTCTTTCAAAACCTTTAATAATGCTCTGGTTATTGTTGTTTTACCGCTTCCGCTTTTACCTGTTATAGCAATTTTTGTTGTCAAAATAAATCTCCTAGTATGGTAGTTCGTCCACAAATGACGGCACTTTAATATTCGTCATAGGTACATCTTTTTGTTTCAAAGACTTCTGGCTGTATGATACCCAGTTAAAAGATTGAACTGAGCTTGGCTTATCAATTATACCATTAATAATAGATCGAAATTCTTTTGTATTCTTAGATGGCAATTGTGGAATTTTTTCAAAGTCTTCCGGCATGATATTAAATTTAGGGTCTTCTCCCGTAAGCATAACCATCAGCTTATTCATTGAGAAATCTCCAAAAGCTCCCAAGCCTGTGATAACTTCGTCTGATAATCTTCCGAGAACTACCATTTTAGCAAAATCATTGGTCGGGTTATATTGACCTTTAATAAACAATGCCATCAATGGGCCTTGAGATTGAAGCATTTTAATGTTTGCAATTCCTTTTTCAATTTGGATATCGCCTCTTAAGTATTTGAATAATCCAGTATCCTTAAGAGTAATAGCTTTTGTAACAACGCTCAAAGAGGTTCTCAACATATTATCAGCTACTATGTTTTGTGCATAGAGAAGATGTTCCAATTTTCCGAGAGTAGACATTCTGCCGTTTTGAACTATAAATTTAACATTACCATTCAGAGACTGTTTAGAAGTCAATTCTCCCTGAAGGTCTGTATCAAAGTCCATGGTACCGCTTATGGAATCTTTTCTTGTCGATATAATGTTGAATATAGGTTCTGCGCTGACTCCTCGTGCCATAATTTGAGAATTGAAATGCTCATCTCTCATGTCATAATCAATAGAACCTTCCATTTTACCGTTAAATAGTTCTGATGAAATGTTTTTTAATGTAAGAACATTGTCTTTTAATTTGATATCTCCGGAAAATGCCGAGATGTATAGCGGTGAACCGTAAATATTAGCAAGTATTCTTTCCGAATAGAATTTGCCGTCATTAATAACAATCGGATAAAGTTTTAATAACGGATTATCTTTGTACATCAATAGAGTATCAGTATTTAGATACTTTGATTTAATATTAGCATTTTTAATTGTTATTGCATTTGTAAAATCAGTTAGCGCTGTAGCATTAACTGACATTGTAGTATCTGCTACTTTAACATTTGGAGCATTTATCACAACGACATTTTTGTTAAAATCCATAATACCGTTTGTTAATGACAATTGCATAGACTGGTTAAACAGATGCTGTAATGATAATTGACCTACTATATCAGGTTTATTAAATTTCCCGTTTAGGAATAAATCGCCTTTTAATTGCGCGTGTGTATCAGCAAGTTCTATATTTAGCTGCTGAGGGAAGAATACACGAATATTTTTTAAAACAGGGTCTTTTAAATTTTCGATTCCGCCTGTAATAATAACTTTCTTTTGCCCTTTTAGATTGGATTTAAAATCGTTGCTAAATACTCCATTGAAGGATAAAATACTTAAATCATCAATTTTAAGAGTATTTTTATCAATTTTTGATGAAAGATTGATAATTGCAGGCTCATCCAAAACAGCTGTATTTTCCATTAATACCTGTGCAAGTATGTTCTGAATACTTTTATTCCCGTTTATGGTTACTTTAAACGGATATCTTGCAGAATAAGTCTTAAGTGATTTAATATCTTTTGAATTAATATATCCGTTAACGGATGTGTTAAAACTCAAATCATTGGAATTATAATTTGTTACCTCTGTTTTCAATGCCAGTTTAGAATTTGGCATAAATATATTTGTTTCAGGAATTCTAATACTGTCACGTTCAATAAACACCTTTAATGAAGGTATTTTTATAGGTTCAGTTTCTTTTGTTTTACAAAGAATATTGTTTATATAAGCTGTGTTGCTTTTGTTTGTATCAATTTTGATAGAATCAAAAGTAGTATCACTTTTGTCATTAACAATTCTTAATCCGTCTATTTGAAGATTTTCTTTATGTGTAATGTTATCAAGAGTTCCTGATATATTGGCTACAAGTGATGCAATACCTTTTTTTACTCCAAATGATTCGGGACAAAGGTGGTTCAATTCAACTTTGTTCATCAAAAGTTCTATATCAATATTTTTATTAATACTGCCTTTCGCCATAATTGGAGCGTTATTTACATAACCTACTGCTTTTACAATATTGACGGAGTTATTTGAAAAATCAATATCGGAATTAATATTTTCAATTTTTACTCCGTTAGCTTTGATATTTACATTTGAAACCTTCATAAATCCGTTGGATTTAATTTTATTAAGGTCTCCTTTTAGAGTGAAATTAGCATTAAGAGTTCCGTTAATACTGTTTATACCTTTTAAGCTTGAAAAATCTGCAAGAATTTTAACTTTTTGGTATAAATCATTGAGGTTTATTTCATCAGTTTTAACTTTTAAATCCAAAACAGGTTTCTTAGCATTATTCACCATGCCTTCAATGTAAACTTTTTTATTGGCAGAGGTGTAAATATTGGAAAGAATACTTGCTTTGTCACCCCAAAGTGTTAGGTAAACAAAGCTTTTAGGGTCTTTTTTGTTTGCATCAAGTACAGAAATGTTATCAATATTTATAAAACCTGATGCCTGAATAGTTTCGTTGTTTTTATACAGTTTTAAGTCTGTGATTATATCGGAATGGAAATCTAATTCTTCTATCTGGTCAATAAAGTTTGTTAATCCTTCAAGATTAATTTCATCGGGACGGTCAATTTTAGGTGTAATTGATAAATCGTAAGAAATATATTGTTTGTTATCAATACTAAAGTTTCCGACTGTATTTATTTTAAAGTTCTTGAAATTAGGGACTTTATTAAGCTCAAGAGCTTGACCGTCTAAATTATAATTGTTATTGCTTTCTTTGTTTTTATAAGAAATATTATAGTTTTTGAGCCGGAAATCAGGAGTCTCGCTCATATCCTTTGCTTGTAGTTTTTCTACAAGGCTGTTTAAGTATTTATCATCCGAATTTACTCTTACAGTAAGTCTTTTTGCTTCAAGAGTTTTGATTGTAGGATTTTTCTTTATTAATGATGTCCATGGAATGTAGAATTTAACGGTATCAAATTGTGCAAATTTTTGACCGTCTTCATACATAACGTGCATAATAGGAGCTTTAACCTTGATTAAAGGCCCAACTCTTAATATTAATCTCTCAATATGGATTTTTACACCAAGTTCGCTTGCAACTTGTTTTTCAATTGTAGGGATAAGTTTTGAAGCGTTTATTGGAATAAAGCATAATGTTATTAAAAATGCTAAAATGCACAATGATGCTATTAAATATTTACTATATTTTTTCATATAACAAATTCTCACCTGTCTGATTGTCAAAGAAATACATATCTTTGACGGCTAATTTTAGTTCAATTTTATCTGAACAACTGTATTCCAGCGGAATTCTTGCTGAACATTTTGAACCATTCAGGTCAAAATATACAATTCTTTCGCTTCCGCTCATTTCTATAATATCGGTATTTACTGTTATGGATTTATCTCCGCAAATCATTTTTTCAGCACGAATACCGATAGTTACTTTATCTGATTTGATTTCTTGCGGGATGTCAAATTCAACCCCTTCGATAGTTATTTTACCGTTTTGAACTTCTGATTCAATAAAGTTCATTTGTCCGATAAACCCTGCAACAAACTTGTTTTTAGGACTGTTGTATATTTCTTCGGGAGGTGCAACCTGTTGGATTTTTCCTTTATCCAACACAACGATCCTGTCCCCCATTGTTAAGGCTTCTGTCTGGTCATGGGTTACATAGATAAATGTTGTCTGTAATTCTTTATGCAAGCGCTTAATCTCTGCTCTCATTTGGACTCGCAGATTCGCATCAAGATTTGATAGTGGTTCATCCATAAGGAATACTTTCGGACTGCGTACAATAGCACGTCCAAGAGCTACACGCTGACGCTGTCCGCCTGAAAGCTGTTTTGGTTTTCTTTCAAGTAATTCTTCAAGATTTAGAGCCTTTGCAGCCGCGCGAACTTTTTCATCAATTGTTTTTTTATCAAATTTACGCATTTTTAATCCGAAAGCAATGTTTTCATATACATTCATGTGCGGGTATAGTGCATAGCTCTGGAAAACGAATGCAATATCCCTATCTTTAGGATGAATGTTATTGACCACTTTATCATCTATAGATATTTCGCCGGAGGTGATTTCTTCAAGTCCTGAAATTAGTCTTAAGATTGTTGATTTGCCGCAGCCTGACGAGCCGACAAGAACGATAAACTCTTTATCATTGATTTCCAAATTAATGTCATCAATAATGTTTTTTTTGCCGTCATAAGACTTTATTAAATTTTTTAAAACGACTTTACTCATTCTCCCCCTTAAAGCTTCTATCCTTATCCCTCTTGAGGAATCAGTATATTAAAACTTGTGTTTTTTAAAATTTGTGATTCAACCCAGACGACTCCTCTCAGGTTTTGTACAAGATTTTTTACGCAAGCAAGAGTCATTGCCCTTAAAACATTCTTTTTGTTAGAAGTATCAACTATCATATAAGGGTCAAACATTGATTCAAGGTCGTTTTCAGATAAAAGTAACGAACTTGATGATACAGAAATTAATGTGTAGTTGCCTGATAGGTTTTTAGAATTTAAAAACTCTTCATCAGGAGCTGATAAACGAACACTTATTTCGCCCATATCAACTGATTTTAGAATAACTTCCATTATATTTTGCAAGATTGTTTTAATAATTTCTTCATCAGATGCAATTGTTTTCTTTAAGCCTTCTTCTGATGTAACATTCCATTTTAAATCTTTGTCTTTATATAATTGCTCATTGAAACGTACTACAGAGTTAACCGTGCTTGTAATATCGAATGTTTTGATTTCGGGATTTGTAAGCTCAGCTTCTGTTTGAGAAAGTTCTAATAGTTTTGTTATAAAATACATTAATTCGGAAGAATTCTTTTTAATAATTCTAATGTATTTATCCTGCTGTTCGGACATGCTTCCGCCCAAACCGTCTGCCATTGCCTGTGAGAAACCTACAATTGATTGCAGCGGTGATTTTAATTCGTTAGCTAATTTTAATAAGAAACTGTTCTTATCTCTGTTAATTTCTTTGTAGTCATCTTCGCTGTTTTTGGCTATCTCATCAGCACTGTTTACTGAATCTCTAAAATCAAGAACATAACCCTCTTCAATTTCTTTAGATGTCATGTCAAAATATGTTTCGCTTCCAACAAGTTTTGTGATTACCTGATTGTTCATTATAACAGAGCTTGTAATTAAATTGAGCGCATTTTCAATGAAATCAGAAATATTTGAAGTCAATAAGTGCATTTTAGATGTTTCAAAAATTTCTGCGGCTTTATCATTAACCCATTGAATTTTTCCGTCTCTGCTGCAAAATACAACTGCGTCAGGTAGAGCTTTTTCTACATCAATTGAGTTTGTTCTAAATAATATTTTCTTTATATCCATGTAATATTTTCCCTTATAAATTCATACTCATTTTATCACAAGATTAAAAAATAATTAACTTTCAATCTAATTGTAAATTTTTATATTAATATTAAACTAAAGGTAAGGTAAGACTATGAAATATAAAGACTACTATGAAACCCTCGGGGTTAAAAGAGAAGCTAGTGATGCAGAAATTAAATCTGCATATCGTAAACTTGCAAGAAAATATCACCCTGATGTTAATAAAACAAAAGAAGCAGAAGAAAAATTCAAAGATATAAACGAAGCTTATGAGGTTCTGGGCGATAAACAAAAACGCCAGAGATATGACAGTTTAGGCTCAAGTTGGCAAGGCGGAGCTGATTATACACCGCCTCCGGGATTTGAAAACTTTAATTTTAACTTTAATCAGGGCGGAGCTCAAAGTTTTGACTTTGGCGGCGGAGCAGGAGGTTTCTCAGATTTCTTCTCATCTCTTTTCGGCGATATGATGTCAGGTCAGCAAGGCGGATTTGATTTCTCAAGTTCAGGTGTAAATATGGGCGGAGGAGCTAGAAGACGTGCTTCTGCTGAGCCTAAAGAAGATTTGGATATAACAAAGACTCTTAATGTATCAGCGCAGGAAATTTTTGATAAAAAACCTATCTCAGTTACTTTTACCGAGATGGATAAATGCGGTTACTGTAACGGCGGAGGATACTGCTCTCATTGTGGAGGAACAGGTATTCTTTCAACTCCTAAAACAGTTAAAGTTAAATTGCCTAAAGATATTACGGAAGGTAAAAAAGTTCGTCTTAAAGGTGAGGGTAAATCAGATAAGTATGGTCGAAAGGGTGATTTATATTTAGTTATCCACTTTAAAGACCCTGAGTATACGTTTGACGGGGCAAATCTGACAAAAGAAGTTGAAATTACTCCTCCAGAAGCAGTATTAGGCACAAATAAAGATATCCAGACTCTGCATGGCAAAATTAATATCAAAATTCCGGCAGGTGTATCGAGCGGACAATCTTTAAGACTCAAAAATCTGGGTTTGCCGTCCGGAAACGGCTATGGAGATTTGAATGCTAAGATGAAGATTGTTGTGCCGAAAAGTTATAGTCAGGAAATCAAAGATTTATATAAGAAAATTCAAGAGTTGAGTTAAGTTTCTTTAACACCTTGACACAGTCTCCCTTTGCTAAGACAATAAAATAAGATACTAGGGGGATTATATGACTAAACAGACTTTTTTACATGACAAACACGTAGCATTGGGTGCTAAGATGGTTGATTTTGCAGGCTGGCACATGCCGGTACAGTATTCTTCCATCATTGAAGAGCATAAAACTGTAAGAGAGTCGGTTGGTATTTTTGATGTGTCTCACATGGGTGAAGTTATTGTCCAAGGTGAAGATGCACTTCCTTTCTTGAATAAAATTGTTCCTCAAGATATTAACAAACTCGTTGATTTGAAAGCTGTTTATTGCCAGCTTACTAATAAACAAGGCGGACTTATTGATGATTTAATTATTTATAAACTGGAAGATAAAAAGTATTTAATTATTGCAAACGCGTCAAGAATTGATGAAGACCTTAACTGGATGGTGAGAAATAAAGTAGGTTTTGATGTTCAGATTATTAATGAATCACATAACTATTCTCTTCTTGCTGTTCAAGGCCCAAAAGCATGCGAATTGATTCAATCATTAGGTGTTGAAGAGCTTCCTAAGTTCTTTTCAATCAAACGCGGGGAGTTATTTAACATTAATCTATGGATTTCAAGAACCGGTTATACAGGAGAAGACGGGGTAGAAATCCTTGTTCGCAATGAGTTTTCCGAATATCTTTGGGATAAACTTATTGAGGCGGGAAAATCTTTTGGTATTAAGCCGATTGGTTTGGGAGCAAGAGATACACTTCGATTGGAAGCTGCTCTTCACTTATACGGTAATGATTTAAGCGAAGATACAACTCCTGTTGAAGCAGGTCTAAGCTGGTCAATTCCAAAAGATAAAACAGAAGATTATAACGGCAAAGCCGCAATCGAAAAACAGCTTAAAGAAGGTGCTCCAAAAAAACTCATCGGGTTCAAAATGCTGGATAGAGGAATTGCCCGCCATGAATACGATGTTTATTATAATGATGAGAAGGTTGGAGTTGTAACCAGCGGAGGAGTTTCGCCATCAAGAGGAGATAATATCGGTTTAGCTTATGTTAAAAACCTTGACGATTTGGCTGTAGGCTCTACAATTAAAATAATGATACGTGAAAAATTATATAATGCGGAAGTTATTAATAAACCATTTGTACAAAAACGTAATAAAAATATATAGGAGAAAAGTTTAGATGAACGAAAGTATGTTATGTACTAAAACTCACGAATATGTACTTGAACAAGGTGATAAGTATGAAGTTGGTATCACTGATTATGCGATTGAACAGCTTGGTGATATCGTTTTTATCGAACTGCCTGAAGTAGGCGCAGAATTTTCTAAAAATGAAGTTTTTGCAACAATTGAATCTGTAAAAGCTGCTTCTGAAATCTATATGCCGATTTCAGGTAAAGTTGTAGAAATTAATGAAGAAGTTGTAAACAGCCCTGAGCTTTTGAACGATGAAACTCACGCAGACAAGTGGCTTATCAAAATCGAATCAGAAGCTGATCAAGTTGAATTTGCAGATTTGTTGGATTACTCAGATTATAAAGAAGAAGTGGAATAATTAATGAAAAATTTTATAGCACACACCGATGAAGTTCGCGAGGAAATGCTCAAAGCTGTTTCTTGCGCTTCTATTGATGATTTATTTAAACAAATTCCTGTTAAGTTTAAAGAATTTAATATGGGTAACCCTTTGAGTGAAATGGAAGCTCAAAAGAGAGTTAAGGCTCTTGCAAGAAAAGATAAAACAGAATATGCTAACTTTTTAGGTGGTGGTGTTTATAATAAATTTATTCCTGCTGCTGTTAATTATGTAGCGCAAAGATTTGAATTTTTGACAGCTTATACTCCATATCAGCCTGAAATTTCTCAAGGTACTCTACAAATTATTTATGAGTATCAAACTATGATATCAAGACTTACAGGCATGGATATTGCCAATGCTTCTATGTATGACAGCGGTTCAGCTTGCGCAGAAGCTATTTTGATGGCTCATCGAATTGCGCGTGGTAAAAAGAATAAAGCTCTTGTTTCAAATAAGATTAATCCTGAATATAAAGAGGTAATTAAAACTTATTTGTGGGCACAGGGTATTGAATTGGAATTCTTTGAAGAAATGCCTGAAACAGCAGCTGATTATTGCTGTATTTTAATCCAAAATCCTGATTTTTACGGCGAAATAACAGAAATCAAAAAACTTGACACTATCTTAATTGTTGCTGCAAATTTAAGCTCTCTGGGAGTACTTGAACCTCCTCGAGAAGCTGATATCGTTGTCGGAGATATTCAGCCTCTTGGTATTGCAATGAGTTTTGGCGGGCCTCACGCAGGATATATGGCTTGTAAGGAAGCTTATATGCGTCAAATGCCGGGACGATTGGTTGGTAAAACTCTTGATAAAGACGGTAAAGATGCTTATACTCTTACTATTCAAACTCGTGAACAGCATATTAAGCGTGAAAAAGCTACAAGTAATATTTGTTCAAACCAGTCATTGATAGCTTTATCGGCTACTTTGTATTTGAGTCTTGTCGGAGAAGAAGGATTTAAGCAAGCTTCTGTTATGTCAGCTAATATGGCTCATGCACTTTCAAGAATGCTTGGCGGTCGCGGTATTAAAACGCTCAACAAAAACTTTTTCAATGAGTTTGTAATTGAAGTTGCTAATGCAGATGAGTTTTTGGCGAACCTTAAACAAGAAAACATTTTAGGTGGTATTAAACTTGATGATAAAAAGATATTAGTTTGTGCAACAGAAATGAATACTGAAGAAGAAATTTTAGATTATATAAACGCTATATAGATGTAAGGAGTTTAGATGGAAAGATTTATCGGAATTATAGGAATAGTCGTAATATTTTTGATTTGCTACGGCTTGTCAAATAATAGAAAAGCTATTAACTACAAAACAATAGGTATGGGCTTCTTGCTTCAAGTATTGTTAGCATTGTTTATTTTTAAATTTCCTCCCGGGCAAAAATTGTTCTTATTTATAGGCGAATTTATTCGTAAGATTTTGGAATTTGCTTATGAAGGCGGAACATTTGTTTTTGGACCTTTAATGAATAACGGACGTTTAGCAGAACTTTTTGGAAATAATTACAGCATTTTCGCATTGCAATTAATTTGTTCAAGCATATTCATGATGGTTCTGGTTAATATTCTTTATTATTATGGCATTATGCAGAGAGTTGTTGCTGTCCTCGGCAAAGCAATGAACAAGTTTATGCATGTATCCGGTGCCGAAGCTCTGTCTAATGTTGCAAGTGCTTTTGTAGGGCAAATTGTTGCTCAAATTATGATTAAGCCTTATTTGGAAAAGTTGACTCGTTCGGAACTTCTTGCTTCAATGGCAGGTTCTATGGCGTGTATTTCAGGTGCAATTATGCCGATTTATATCGGAATGGGTATTCCTGCTCATTATTTGTTAGCATCTTGTGTTATGGCGGCTCCCGGAGCTCTTATTTTAACTAAAATTGTTTATCCGGAAACAGGTGAGCCTGAAACTCGCGATAATATTCGTATATCTCGCAGAAAACCATTTACAAATGTTTTTGATGGTATTTCAAGCGGTGCTTCCGAAGGTATGAAAGTTGCAATCAATGTTTCTGCTATGATTGTTGCTTTGGTTGCTCTTGTTGCGTTCATAGATTGGCTTCTTGGTTTAACAGGCGGATTCTTGTATTACCATGTACCAGGTTGCTCACATATAGCAGGGCTTTCACATTTATCATTAAAGCTTATTTTAGGCAAAATCTTCTCAGTATTTGCTATAATTCTCGGTGTACCGTTGCATGATGCTTCAACCGTAGGTGCTTTGATGGGTACAAAACTTGTTTTAAATGAAATGGTTGCTTATGTACAGCTTGCTCCGCTTAAAGAAATTATTGATCCTAAGAGCTTTATGATAGCAAGTTTTGCTCTATGTTCATTTGGTAACTTTGGTTCAATTGCAATCCAAATTGGAGGTATCGGTGAACTTGCACCAAATCAAAGAAAGAATCTTGCAAGATTAGGTTTAAGAGCACTCATCTGCGGTACATTGAGCTGTTACTTGTCTGCGGCTATTGTTGGTGTCTTGTTGTAGTTTACAAGTTTCATCTTCAATCGCAAATATAATTTGTTTTAAGTTTGATAACATATTTAGGGCTATAGAAAGTAGGTTGTTATAATAGTTTCTTTCTTCACTTAGCCCTTTTTTGTCTGTTAAATCATAATATATTGATGCAAATTCTTTATCCAAACAAGACTTTTTTACTGCTGTTAAAACACTTTCAAGCTGAAATACCTCTTCTAATGTGAGTTCAATACTTGCAATAATCTTTTCCATAATATTCTCCTTTGCTATACATAATTTCAAGTACATATTACAAGTATAGCAAGAGCGAAAAAAAAGTCGCTAATGTATTTTCCAATTTACAATTATTTACATGTTATGAATGCATTAAGATATTTGATTAAATCGTTAAAACTTACGTCATTAGGGGTTTTGACTCTGTTTTTTAAGTATTCGTTAATTGTTGATAAAATTTCTAAAAATGTTGCTTCTGTAATATTCCCATCTATAAAATCTTCATAGATGTTTAATAAATAAGCATAAGTATCTTCACCTTTATGCATTTTTATCTGGATAAGAGCAAGTCTAAGTTTATCGTTTTTGAAATTTACATTTAAAATGTCATTGTAAAGCTTAGCAGAGTGCTTTAATTTGCTAATTAAGACATCTTCTGACATATATTGAAGCATTGTCTCAAAATAGTTAATAAAGTTCTCATAAAGGCGTGTTATATCAAATTCTTTAAAATTGAATTTTGTGATAAAAAAGTCTTTGAAAAATAGAATAATATCAGAGTTATTGTTCCCATATATTCGTTTAATATTTTCCCACTCTTCTGAAATACCATAAGACTTTAAATAGTCTTCAATTAATAAAAGTTGATTAAGTTTAGTATTATTCTTATTTAGACTATAAAACAAATCTCTTTTTGATACATCTGATGTTTCAACTGCAAATACATATACTTTACTAAGCATATTAAAAATCGTTGAGGCTTGAAGCTTTTCTTCTTTTATCTGAGACCAGAAGTTGTGAAGAAGTATAAATAAAGGTGATTTTTTTTCTTTACCTGATAATCTTTCTCCAAAAAGAATTTTTTCAAAAATAACTTGTTCATCTGTAGGTAAACGCAATTTCGTTTTTGAACCGTCTAACAGGTATTTTGTGCGAATTGTGTGAATCGCTTTATCATTTTTTGCAGATGTCTTTTTATAGCATTCACAAACAGCATGTAAAAGCAAAGAAAGAGAAAGAATACGATTAAGACCGTCTATAATCGTATATTGTTCAAGGTTTCTCTGATGCAGATAAATGATACCCAAATCAATTTTCCCTGTAAACTGTTCGTCTTCCGTCATTAAATCTAAAAAATTAACAAGCTCATCTCCGCACACTGCATAATCTAAAGTGTACAAATCCTTTGTTTTATTTAAAAATTCAAGTAGATTTACTGTTTCCATTAATTTTCTGCTAAAACAAAACCGCCGGAAGGAACATTTCTTAATTTGTCTCCTTCGATTTTTGCTCTCAAGTTTTTAATATATTTATAAACATAGTCTCTCGGTAATTCTAAAAGTTCTGCTAAGTCTTTAGCAAAAACAGTTTTACCGATATTATTTAAGAAATACTCAAATACCAACTGTTCTCTGTCAGTAAGCGATTTTTTCAAAACAATATTAATTTCTGCACTGTTAGCAGATAATTCTTCAACTTTTTCTAAAACGGTTTCTTCTTTTTTGTTTGAAGTTTTAGCAACAGGTTTTGATAATGTTTGATTGACAATATCTTTCAAAACATCTTCTTTTTTAACTGTTTTTATTTCTTGTGCAGGTTTAGATTCATTCTGCATCTCTTTTTTATTAATTGAAAAAGGAGTATGCGAAATTTGACGTTCACGTTTAAAAGCACGTTCTGCGATTGCGGAAAAACCATCATTCACATTTGTATTAGTTGTAGAAGAAGTGCCTTTTGACATAACAATATCAACTACATCATTTGTTGGTTTGCTCTCTTCAACACTCTTTCCTAATCTTGCTGCAAACTCTTCCAGCGTAATCTTTTCCAAAGAACTTCTCCACTGTCTTATCTCTTCCTTTGTCAAATAATTAGGCATTAAACGTCTCCTATATTAACCT
>JAMPIM010000027.1 GCA_023662705.1 Candidatus Gastranaerophilales bacterium
GGTGATTGTTCAGAAAAAAGAACTTCTTTTTGTTTGATTGCAATACCAAACCCTGAAGGGGTTATTTCTTTGTAGAATTGTGTCATAGTTTTATATTCCCTTTCAAAATATGTATATGTAAATGGAAGACTTCCTGTCCTGCTTCTTTACCGGTATTAATAACTGTTCTATATGAATTTAAGCCCAGTTTTTCAGTAACGGCTTTAACCGTCATCATTAATTTACCCAAAAGTTCTTCGTCATCAAGCTCATTTAGAGATTCGACATGAAGCCTTGGAACAACCAATAAATGAGTATCAGCTTTGGGATTAATGTCTTTAAAAACAACGGCGTATTCATTTTCGTAAACGAATTCTGTTCCAAAATCACCGTTTATAATCTTACAAAAAATACAGTCAGACATTTTCAACTCCTTTTAAAAAAGGCCTGTATTACTACAGACCTTTAAGAAATGCTCCAGGCCAGACTTGAACTGGCACCGAGGGTGAACCCCGATTGGATTTTAAGTCCAACGCGTCTACCGATTCCGCCACTGGAGCAGACGACTTAATTATTTTATTATAAAAATTTTTATAAGTCAAACAAAAAAGAGGAATTTAAAAAAATTCCTCTTTTACTTAATTTCTAAGATACTCTTAAGCTTCAGCGCCTTCTTCTTTTTTAAGCATGCCTTGTAATTTTGACATGATTTCTTCGCTTTTTTCTTGAACATCAGAAACGATATCATCTGCTTTTTTCTGAATATCTTTTACTCTTGCATCGGTTTTCTTAGCAATATCAGATGCCATGTCACCAAGCATTTCTCTTGTTTCTTCACCTGATTTTGGTGCCAAAAGCACACCTGCTACAGCACCTAATGCTGCACCTACTGCAAAACCTGCTAAAAATCTAAATACTGACATAATATTTTCTCCTTCTATTGTAGTTTAACTTTTGTGATAAAAAATTTTATCGCCAATTCGGACTAGAAAATTGTCTACTTCTTTGCAAATAACTTGAATGCACTGCAAAGCCCTTTAAAGAAACCGCCAGTCGCTTTACCTGCAAAAGATGATAATTGTCCGAACAATTTTAAAGGAGTTTTAGAAATAAAGTTTCTTACTTTTTGTACCCCTTCATCTGCTTTGATAATAATTCCGCTTACGATTTCAACGGATTTGTTAAGATTTTTCAAAGTAGGTTCTAACTCTGTTTTAATAATTGTTGTTGTTTCATCTAAATTCTTTGTTAGTTTTGAAACATCGAAAAGAACTTTAACAAGCATTACCCCGACAAGAATAACAATAACCCCTGTTGAATAAGCTAAAAAAGTTAAACCTTGATATAATTGTGCTGTTTCCATTTTTTCAACCTTTGGGCGGAGCACATTCCACTAAATTACTAACTTATACTGATATTCCAAGTGCTCCTTTGGAACAGACTACTAATTGGTTCTCGCTGGTAGATTTTCACCAGTCAAAATGTGTTTCGCTTTCGAGCTCTTTAGCACGGCGAAGCTTTTTTGATTTAAGCATATTACCGAACTTTTTGTATTGACGCTCAAGCTTATATCTCAATAAATCAACTGATTCAAGCGCCTGTTTTTTTGCTTCTTTAATAGCAGGAGAGTGTTTCTCAGCCAAATCACATACTGTATCTTTAACCTTTGCTCTCATTTCTTCACCGGGACATGGCGCATACAAAATACCCGCAACCAAACCGCCGACTACACCTGCCAGCAAGCCTATACCGAAACCTATTGAAGATTTTTCTTTGCTCATATTCTAACCTCGTTTTATATTATATATGTCTTATTATACCACGATTTCAAGCAAGGATAAACCCTTACCGATTAATTTTAGTGCCTTTGATTTTTTTAGTCTTCTAAATAGAAATGCTCCCAGAATAACTCTCGATATTTGTCTTAATAGAATTTCTTCCTGAGTACGCTTGATTTTATCAACAAAGTCCTCCGAGAACTCTACCAACTGAGCAGATATCTTTCTTGAAAGCTCACAAATCTCTCTTATAGAAGGTTTTATATAATAAAGTGTCAGATTAAGATTTCGCAGACGCTTACTCCAACGCTTCAATGCAAGCAGAATTGTAATCGCGATTATTAATTCCGCTATAAAAACTATAGATATTAAAATTGTAAAAATCATAGCTTTTCCGTTCTTTTTTGTATTATTATAAGATTATATTTTATTAATGAGAAAAATAAAATACGCTTGGAGGATTATTTCTTGGGTAAATTCAGATTTTATTTATCGCTTATTACCGCAAAAACCGTTTATACAGGAATGAGAATTACTAAATTATCGTCAGGTACTTCGGTTATAGGCATGCTTGTTTTGAAACTCTGCCCTGATTTCCTGAAATACGCAAATAAATATATAACAAAATCCAAGCTAAATATTACGGGTACAAACGGCAAAACCACAACCTCAGGACTGATTACCCACCTAATTGGAAAATCCGTGATCAATAATTCAATGGGTGCAAATATGCTCACAGGAGTTGTTAATGCACTTGCTCTGGGTATAAATCCTTTTAAACCGGCAAATTACTCTGTACTTGAATCTGATGAAGCATATTTAGAAAAAATTTATGATAAGTTTGATGCAGACTATCTTCTTGTTACAAACCTGTTCCGCGACCAGCTGGACAGATATGGGGAACTCGCTACAACAAAAAAACTTATCCAAAAAGGTATTGATAAAAAACCTGATATTCAGCTGGTTCTTAATGCTGATGACCCGCTTGTTGCAACTTTTGCATCACAAAACAAACCACCGATTTTTTACGGTGTCGAAAATGTTTACAATGCTGATAATAAAACAACAGCAGTAGAAGAAGCTTTTAACTGCCCAAATTGCGGAAAAGCTCTAAATTATGAAAGAAAATTCTTCGCTCAACAAGGTCATTACTACTGCGAATGCGGATATAAAAGAGTTAAACCTAAATACAAAGCTGATGTTACTTTACATAAAACACACTCCGTATTAAATATTAACGGAGTAGAATATAGAGTTCCGCTTGTAGGTTTGTTTAATGCTTATAATGCACTGGGTGCGATAGCATTAGCCTTAGAACTCGGAATTCCAGATATTCAAAAAAATCTCGAAACTTTCAAAGTCGCTTTTGGAAGGAGCGAGGTAAAACATATTAACGGTAAAAGAACCCTAATTCAATTAATCAAAAACCCTATCGGAGCAAACGAAGTTCTTAAGACAGTTGATTTAGACTCAAATATTCTCATAATAATTAATGATAACTATGCTGACGGACGTGATGTATCATGGCTTTGGGATACTGAATTTGAAAAAATAAATGAAGCTAAAAAGGAGATTGTTGTATCAGGTATCCGCGCTAATGATATGGCATTGAGACTAAAATATGCAGGATGCAAGAATGTTAAAATTATTCCTGAAATCAAAACTGCCGTTGAATATATTGGAAAAAACGCAGAAGATAACATAACAATTCTTCCGACATACACAGCATTATTGAAAATTAACAAGTTTAATGACATAATAAAACCATGAGCTTATTCAAAAACATTGTAATGTTTTTTCTGACTCTTCAAGAGAGAAGATTAACACGAAACCTGAACAAAACACTCGGAGCAAAAAACTCTTCTAAGAGAAAAAGTTTTTATTCTGACGGATGTTTCATGAGCCTTGATTCTCTTGCAGAAAGCGAAAAAGCTAAAATGGAAGAAGAACTGGCCCTTATCTTAAAAAGCTCAAATTATGAACCTGCTGAAGTTCTTGAATACATAAAAAAGCACAATACAAATGTGTATTATATAGATAACGCCAAGTCCTTAAACTCCATAGGCGAAAATGAAGGTTTTATTTACCCGCAAAAAGGAACAAAAGCGCTTTATCTTTCGCTATTAATAAAAAACGGAATTAAATTTAAAACAAATGAGATGTTTGTTTTAACAAAAGGCGAAATTAATAAGTATTATTTCATTTACCATTTTTATAACTGGTATGCGTTTAAACACAATATCGCAGGTTTAGATACAGAATCACAAGAGTTATTGAAAAAATTCTTATTTTCATCAACAGAAGAAGATTTTTCTCAACTGCAGCTTGCCGACATTTATAAGCTAAAAGACGCAATAAAACAGGATAAAGCCGCTATTGAATTTGTTTTTAAACTCTGCCGTCAATACGAAGGTGCAAAACAAGCTTTAGAAAAGCTCAAAGACAATGGCGCAAATCTCTAACGCAGCATTTCTTGCAGCCAAGCAGATATCACTCGTGATAATTCAGGGTCATTTTTCAATAAAAGCATGCCCGAAGATTTGGATGGAGAAACATATTCCGCAAAACTCTTTTGTGCAAATCTTTTCAAATATGCTTCGGCTTCCTGCGCCTCAGTTTCGCCTGTACCTGTGATTGATAGGAAATCCACATTATCCAATTGAGCAATTGAGACAGGAATATATAAATCTTTAGTCTTTACAACAGGAGAAATCATTACAATGGATTTCGGTTTGTCTTTAATTTTATCCGCAGCCAATACCCCTGCACTTGCACCAATATTAGAACCGACTATTGCCCAATTATTAAAGAATATTTTTTTAGAGTTTTCTTCTTTAACTTGAGCAATCACTTTTAATACATCATCAGGATATTTTGCATAAGCAGAGTTCTTCATATCCTTCCAGGATGTTTTTGTCAATTTTGCATTATAAATACTTGCTCCGTGTCCTCTAAAATCAATTGCAAGAACTGCAAATCCTTTATCAAGCAAATCTTGTTCCAAATTTCCCCACCACTGAGAGTTATAGCCCAATGAATGCAAAAGAACAACAGTAGTAAACTCTTTTTGAGTCTTACTTTTCGGATAAGCAAGCGTAGCTTTCAAATTAAAACCGTCCGAAGCAGCTGCTTTCAGTTCCCTTTTAGTAACATTTGACGCAGCATAAACAGAGGTGTTTATAAAAACCAAAAAAAATGCTAAAATAGACAAAATAAATCTTTTCATAACAAAACAATTATAACACATTTTGAGGTTCGTTACAAATCTTAATAGAAAAGGCAATTATTTATCATTTATATACTTATTATATATAAGAACTTTTAAGGAGAGACTATGTCACTGGTAATCGACGCAAATATGAAATTATTCGCCGAAAGGATGCATATATCATCCTCCAGAATGATTCGCGATTACGGACTTTCTACAGTAGATGAAATCATCGAAGCAGAAGCAGAACGCGGCAATACTCATGCTGTTAAACATGCAAGAGAATATTACCATTCTCCTGAAAAGCTTATTAAACTGTTTGAACTAACGGATGTTGAAAACAAATTTGTACTGCTTCATAAAATGGATGATGATACCAGAATGAAGGTTCTTCCTATGTTACAGCAGGATGATTTAAGAATGGGTTTATACTTCTTTACGCAGGAAAAACTTCTTTCAATGTTAATGGAAGTTGATATAGAAGAACTTGTTAATGTTGTTAGAGAAGCATTTCCGCTTGAACAAATTATTATGATGTTCACAGAAGATGATTTATCAAACTTTTTCTTAAGCGATAAATTAGAAAAATACGATGTAGTAGAACAGCTAAAATGCATGCCTCCTGATGCAATGCAAAAATTTGTTGAAGGTGTAACAGGAATGCCTTCTGAAAAAACTAATCCGTTAGAATTGATTCAAAGCATAGAACAGCTTCCTGACGACAAATTCCGCAAATTTATGGCATCAATTGACCCTGATACTCAAAGACAGGTTACATTCCAACTGACAAAAACAAATCCTGACTATCTAACATTATTTGAGAATCAAACATATTGTAATATGTTAAACACATTAATGAAACCTGAGATGATTAAACCAATGATTATGCTTAATCACGATTCACTTGTAAATATGATTAGCGAGCTTCCGGGAGATTTAATGTCAATTGTAGCAGCTCAGGTGGACACAAGGGACTTCGCAAAATTCCTTCAAAAAGGTCATATGGACTTGATTGAAGAAGCTTGGATGATATAATATTCAACGCAAATAAAAAGGTCGGCTTAATAAGCCGACCTTTTCCTTTGGTATAGTTTTTAGTTAAACATATCTTCAAGGTCATCAAGAATACCTTCGTGCTTGTTGCCCTTTTTGATTTCTTCAATAATATTGTCAAGTTTTTCAATAATAACTTGAAGTTTAACATCACAGTTACATTTGTCAGGAATCTTAGCAAGGATTTGGTCAAGCTTTTCAAGAATAGCTTTGTTGTCACCGCCTTGGATTTCGATTTGAGTCTTGATTCCTTCTAAAGTAATTGCTACAAGATTCAACTTGCTTTCGATTGAAGTTAATACATCGCCGTTAGCTTTTGATTGAGCTAAGATATCAGCCAGCATTTTTTCAATTGTTGAAAGATCAACATTTACATCAAGACTGATATTGCCGATTGCATCAAGAATTGCATCCGCTTTGCTGCCTAATTTATCAATTTTGCTTAACAATTCTGATAATAGCGCGATTGACTGGTTATGGAATTTAAGATCATCTTCGTGAGCTTTATCAAGTTTATCCATAATCTGTTTAAGCTTATTAAGCTGCATTTCAGTTAATGTATTATTTTCAGCCATTTGTTTGATAAGCATTGCCAATCCTGCTTTTGCATTATCATCCATATTATCAAGTTTAGCCAATACTTTATTAAAGAATGCTCTGTTTTCTGCTGACATCTTATCCATATTTTCAATAACTGCCGCAAATCCTGATTTCATATCTGCATTAAAGTTTTGAACATTGTTCAAGATATCACCAAGAAGAACTTTGTTTTCTGCTGACATTTGATCCATTTTTGCTAAAATCTTATCTACAGCGGTTTTCAAATCACCATTGAAGTTTTGGATATTATCAAGAATGCTTTGAAGAAGAGCTTGAGTTTTAGCATCCATTTCTTTATTTGACTCAATTGAAGCTTCGATTTTCGCAAGAATTTCTAGAAGAACTTTTGTTGATTCTTTATCTCCGCTATCCATTTGGTCAACTTTAACAATAAGTTTGATTAGAAGATCGATGTTAGCTTTGCTTGCATCATCTACATGTTTAATAATTGCAAGAATACCTGCTTTCATATCATCATTCAAACCTTGAATCTTATCCATAATCATCCATAAAAGTTCGTGAGTTTTTTCAGTCATTTCATGGTTTTGATCGATGCTTTCCTGAACTTTATTGAAGATTGCTGTTAATAATTCATTAGTTTTTTCATCGTTTTTATTACCTGATTCAATTGAATTAAAGATTTTAGTAAGTAATTCAATATTTTTATCGCTTACTGAATCAATTTTACCAAGAATAGCAAGAACACCTTGTTTTAAATGATCATCGATTTCAGAAAGTTTACCGAGAATTGCTTGTAATAACAATTGTTGTTTAGCTGCAATTGCTTTATCGTTCTGAATACTTTCATTAACTTTTTTCAATATAGTATTTAACAATGCAATCATTGTTTGGTCATTTTTATTAGCCTGACCCATTTGAACAAGAATCATTGTTAATAATTTATTATTTTCAGCACTCAATTTATTGCCGTTATTGATAGCATTAAGAATTTGAGTAAGTTGAGCTTTTAATTCAGCGTTGCCTTTTGTAATTTCATTAAGAATTTGGTCTTGTTTATCAGTATTTTCTTTTAATAAATTGAAGATATCAGCCGCTGTCATATTCATTTTTTCTAACAGAGTCATAATTCTTTCTAAGCTGATACCCTGATTAATAAGTTCTGCTAAGATAGCTTTATTAATTTCAGTTTGTTCTTTTTGTTCTTCACGAAGAGCTTTAATTTCTTCAAGAACTGTTTTAACTAATTCTTCATCTGTCATATGGATATTAACAGTAATATTTACAGTAATTTTAGTATTATCATAAATAATTGTAGTTCCTTTCGGATATTCAGGATCATCTTTTTCACAAGATGTCAACCCTGCAGAACCACCCAATAGCGTTAAAGCAACCATTGAACTAAGTCCCATTTTCTTAACAGCTGCCATATTTACACCTTGGAATGCAATATTATTCATTGATTGAGCATTAAGAGCACTCATAGAATCTTCTGATTCAGGCGCTTCTCTTAAAGCAACAGCTGATGATGCTGATTCAGCTTCATCTCCTTTGAATTTAAGATTTTTGTTGTTAAGTAACATGTCAATTGCATTGATTTTCATACGTTGTATACTCCTTTTAAATTGTATTTTTCGGCTATGTAATAGTCCTAAAACATGTGAAAAGTTTTTTTGCTATCTGATTAACAAATCTTTACAACAAATTTTTGTAAACATTTCTTTGTCATAATCATTATTTTTATATATAATGTAGAGGAGCGGTTAAGGACGAATAAATGAAAAAAATAATTGTTCAAAAATTTGGCGGAACTTCCGTTGCCGATACGGATAAAATAAAGAATGTAGCCAAAGCGGTTATAAGAGAAAAAAACAATGGAAATGATGTTGTTGTAGTCGTTTCAGCAATGGGACATACAACCGATATTCTTACCAAGCTTGCAAAAGAGATTACCCCAAATCCGTCTTCAAGAGAAATGGACATGCTTCTATCAACAGGAGAGGGAGTTTCTATTGCACTTTTGGCTATGGCACTTCAGACTCAAGGATGTAAAGCTGTTAGTATGAACGCAATGCAAGTAGGTATTATTACTGAAAATGTCCATTCTAAGGCTCGTATTCTTGAGATTAAAACCGATAAAATCAGACAGCATCTTGATAATAATGAAGTCGTTGTTATCGCAGGATTTCAGGGAATAACAGATGATTTTGAAATTACAACTCTCGGAAGAGGCGGTTCTGATACATCTGCTGTTGCCATTGCAGGAGCACTGGGTGCAGAGCGCTGTGATATTTACACCGATGTGGAAGGTGTTTATACAACAGACCCGAGAATCGTTCCTTGCGCTTCAAGATTAGAACAGATTTCTTACGAAGAAATGCTTGAATTGGCAAGAGTCGGAGCTAATGTGCTTCATCCGCGCGCGGTTGAAACTGCGGCAAGATACAACACTCCCGTAAGAGTAAGAAGCACTTTTAAACTCGAAAACTTAGGAACTTTAATATTAGGAGTTGATAAAATGGAATTACACAGACCTGTAACAGGTGTTGCGTCAGATTTGTCTCAATTAAGAGTTGTTGTATGCGATGTTCCCGACAGTCCGGGTACAGCAGCAATTCTTTTTGACGGATTGGCAGAAGCAAATATTTCTGTTGATATGATTATCCAGTCTTATGCAAGAAAAGCTTTGAACACTAATGATATTGCATTCACAATCGACAAAGCCGATTTGGATAAAACGAAAGAAATCTTAGAAAAAGTTAAATCAAAACTAAGCTTTGGTAATATCTTTATTGACGATAAGATTGCAAAAATCTCAATCGTAGGTGCAGGCATGATTGACCATCCGGGGATTGCGGCAAAAATGTTTAAAACTTTAGCAAGCTTGGATATTAATATCAAAATGATTTCAACAAGTGAAATCAAAATCAGCTGTCTTGTAGAACAATCTCGCGCAAATGATGCTGTAGAAGCTCTTCACAAGATTTTCGGATTGGACAGCAAAGAAATTGCCGAAGTAAAAGGCGATTTACCAAACGTATAGGGGTGTTTAAAATGAAAAAAACAATTTTGACTATATTAACTATGGCTTTTGTTTCTCTCTCTGCATTTGCAGATGATAAACAAGATGCACTAAACTTTTTTAATAATTATGTAAAAGCAGCAAACAGCTATGACGCTTCCGTCGCAGCAATGTATTCACCATCAGCAAAAATTATCAGACAGGTTATTAAACCTGACGGAACACTGGTTGATGTTTCAACGGATACTGCAACCTACATAAGACAAATGAAAATCGGTCAGGCAGGAGCTAAACTTAAAAACTACAAAAATAATTATACAAACATAACCGCAGCTGCAATGCCAAACGGCGGATACAAAGTTTCTTCCCTAAGGCAGCCGTCAAACGAAACTTATAAACTAAAGACTTATATGATTGTAAAAAAACAACCTGACGGCAAATGGTTAATTACGGAAGAAATGATGCAAACAAAAGTTCAAACATTTTTGAAGTACCAAAAATAAACAAAGAGGGGAAATATATTCCCCTTTTTTGTTGCCAAATCTACGTTTTTTTCGTATGATACTGATATTAATAAGGAGTTTTGAAATGGCTGTCACAATGGATAACAATATTAGTCAAATTGATAGAGCATCCGCTCTAAGAACAATTGAAATTGAAATCAATGCAATCTCAAGCTTAAAAGATTCTGTTGCATTGGAGAACCTTACAACAGCTTTAGATTTAATGCAAAACTCTACTGGTAGAATTATTATTACAGGTATGGGCAAATCAGGTCATATAGGTAAAAAGATTGCGGCATCACTTGCTTCTACAGGCACTCCGTCATTCTTTGTACATCCGGCGGAAGCCAGCCACGGCGACCTGGGTATGATAACAGAAAACGATGTTATTATTGCAATCTCAAACAGTGGCGAGTCAAGAGAATTAGTTGATATCATAAATTACTGCAAACGATTTGGTATCAAAATGATAGCAATCACTAAAAATGCACAAAGCTCATTAGGCTCTGCGGCTAATGTTGTTCTGGAACTTCCAAAGGCAGAAGAAGCTTGTCCTTTAGGACTTGCACCTACGAGCTCAACAACTGCAACACTTGTCCTCGGAGACATTCTTACAACAGGGCTTATTGAAAGAAAAGGTTTTTCAAAAGAAGAATTCAATGTTCGCCATCCGGGAGGAAAATTAGGTTCAATCTTAAAACGTGTCGGAGATTTAATGCACACCGGTCAAGCTATGCCAATTTTAGACGAAAACTCAAATATGCAGGCTGCTTTATTGGAAATGACTTCAAAATGCCTCGGCTGTGTAGGATTTATTAATCAAAAAGGTGAATTCACAGGTATGCTAACCGATGGCGATTTAAGACGTTGTCTTTCGGCTTCTATTTTGGAAGAAAAAGCTGTCAACCTTATGACAAAGAATCCAAAAACAGTTACAAAAGATATGATTTCAGCCGAAGCATTAAAGATTATGCACGACAAGAAAATCACAAATATGTTTGTTGTAGAAGGTTCTCAGCCTGTTGGTGTTATACATATCCACGATTTGCTTAATAACGGCGTTGCTTAAAAATGAAACAACTGAAAGATTTTAAAGAAGATATTCATAAGTGCTCAAAATGCGGGCTTTGTCAGGGAGAATGTCCGATTTATAAAATTACGGGTAACGATTGCACGGTTTCACGCGGACAATTTGTTATGCTTGACGGATTGCTCAAAGGTGATTTGAAAATGACGAAAACCATAAATCATTACCTTGATTTATGCCTCAAATGCGGAGCTTGCTCAAAATTTTGCCCGAGCGGAATAGATATCGTTGATATTATTGCCGCAGCTAAAGCAGAGTATTTTAAAACACATAAGTTTGAAAAAGTTATTTCATTCTTCCAAAAGAAAATAGTCTTCAAATTTATTCCAAATTTTTTATCAATTTTTCACTTCAAACAAACATCAAAGACTTTTGACAAGAAAGTGCTGTATTTTGGCGGCTGCGGTTCAAAAATCAAAGGAGATAAAGCTGTTATAAAACTTCTTAACAGTATTGAAACAGAAGTTATCAATCCGAAGTTCTCCTGCTGCGGGATTTCATTATTTATGCGCGGAGATTTAGAGAGCTTCCAAAACAGCATAAATAATTATATAAACACTTTAAAAAAATATGATATAAAAGAAGTTGTTACAACCTGCGCCAGCTGCGAAAAGACACTCAAAGACTACGTCCGCTGGTGTGATAATGAAGAAACAAAAGCGTTTCTAAATACAATTACCGTAAAAAATATCTATGAATATTTAGCAGACAAACATTTTTCATTAAAAAAACCTGTAAGCGTTACTTATCACAAACCTTGCAACACAAGCATTTATCCCGAACAAATCCTTAAGAACACTGAAAATCTTACATACATAGAGATGAGGGATTTTGACAAGTGCTGCGGATTAAACGCGCTTGCAAAATTCAAAAAATACAAAATCACCTCAAAAGTTTTTGCACAAAAACATAAAAATATTAAATCTACAGGTGTAAAATACGTTCTCACTTCCTGCCTCGGATGCGAAGCTGCTCTTAAAGCATACTCTTTTGGCGCATACAAGGTAGTCGACTTAGCAGACTTTCTCGCCGAGAGGGTATAAACTAATAGACCAAATGGTCTATGCAAATTTCAACCCCCTGATTGATGTCTCGGGCATGCCGAACATGTACACTATTATCAAGGGAGAGAGAGTTTTATGAAAAGAGTATTGTTGTTATTAACAATGGTAGTATCTATGTTGTCAGCTATGGCTGAAGAAAATGTGCTTCAATCTATTGAGATTGCACCTGTTAAAGATACATATAACATTGTTTTGGTTTCTGATAAAGCAGTTGATGTTAAAAAAGTTGTTCAAGCACCTAATAAAATCACCTTGAACATGAAAGACATCAGAGCATCAAAGAGCTTAAACACAATTTATAATAATGTTGAAAACGTGGATACTGTTATGGTAGAACCTCAAGGAAACGGAATCAGTATTTTCTTCCAAGCAGAAAATGCTTCAGCTGCTACTATAACTTTTGATTCACTTGCACCTGCGGCTCCCGTAGTATCAAATTCAAAAAATCTTAAATTAAATAACCCGATTGAAAGCTATGCTCCAATCTACACAGAAGATTTTGAAACAGCAAAAACCTCAAAATTATTTGATAAGCTAAAATCTTCTTCAGCTGTAGTAGACATCAAAGATACACTTGATGAAGAATCAGCATCAGACTTTGGACAAAAAGTGTTCTCATTCGGACTATTACTTCTTTTAGGCGTTGGTGTAATAAGATTATTCAAACGCAAAGAGCCTGAAATGAAAATTGGCTTAAGCCAATCTCTTAATGAAAGAGAAATCAACATGTTCAGAGGTGTACAGCCTGTTCAACAGACTTACGCGAATGCAGAAAAACCATTCACAACTGTTAACTATGGCTTGAATGCTTATCAAAAAGAAACAAGAAATCCTTATGAATCAGAGCCAATGACTATTCATAACCCAAAATTAAGAAATTATACTACTCCACAGATACAAAATACAGTTGCGACTCAGCCTGTAAGCAGACCTCAACCGCAGGTAGCAACTATACCTCAGGTTAAAAAACTTACAACACCTGTTAACAATGCGCCTGTAAACCAATCTAATCCAAACGTAGATAACCTTAAGTTCTTAGAATCAATGACTGCTATCTACGAAAAAAGCGGACGCCACGACCTTGCAAGAGGACTAAGAGCAAGCTTAAACAAAAATAACATTAACTAACAAACAACAATCTTTTTATAAAACTATACTATATTTTGAGTGTCGAAAGACACTCTTTTTATTTGAGTTAAACACGTCCATACATATCTTCGTATCGAATAATATCTTCCTCAATAAGCAAATCACCCATCTGAGCTTCAATAATCTTAAGATTAGTTTCATAAGGGTTTTGAAGCGAGTGGATAGCTTTAACAGGAATATCCACACTATGCCCGGGACTTAAAATCAATTCCTTACCCTCAAGCACTACTTTTGCAGTACCTTCCAGCACAACCCAGTGTTCGCTTCTGTGGTTATGTGACTGCACAGAAAGTTTTTGCCCTGGATTTACCTGAATAATCTTACTCAAGAATCCGTTACCCTGCGCAAGTACTGTATAATAACCCCAAGGTCTGTAAACAGTTTTGTGCACCAAATGTGTATTATCGTTTTGCTTCTTTAATGTTTCATAAACATTTTTAACTTCCTGAGTTTTATCAGCTTTACAAGCTAAAATAGCATCTTCTGTTTCAACAAGAACAACATCCTCTAAACCGATTGTTGCAACAAGTTTTGAAGACGAATAAACAAAAGAATTCTTAGAGCCTTCATCTAATACGTGACCTATTTTTACGTTGCCGTTTTCATCTTTTTTGCTTACATCGTAAATAGATTTCCAACTGCCCAAATCATTCCAATCACTTTTTAACTGAACAAAAGCGATTTTATCTGATTTTTCCATAATTGCATAATCGATAGATATAGAAGGCATTTTATCAAACTCGGTAAATGGAATATCGTTTGACTTGGTAAAATCAAAGTTTTTAAGTAAGCTATAGATTTCAGGAGCATATTTTTCAGCTTCTGCCAATAAAACAGATGCCTTAAACATAAATATACCGCTATTCCAATAGTAATTTCCATCAGCAACATAAGTTTCTGCAAGCTTGGTATCCGGTTTTTCAACAAATTTATTTACACGGTTACCTTCTGCATTAATATAACCGTAACCTATTTCAGGATAAGATGGTTTAATACCAAATGTCACAAGATAGCCTTCTTCTGCAAGTTTTTCACCTTCTTTAACAGTTTCTGCAAAGGCTTTAACATCTTTAATTGTATGATCAGATGGAACTGCAAGAATTACCGGATCATCTTTTGATGTCTCAGCAATGAATTTTGAGCCCAAGACAATTGCAGGTGCCGTATTTTTAGAAATCGGCTCAGATAGTACGGTCGCTTGAGCTGAAAGCGATGACAGCTGATATTTTACGTTAGAAAAATTCTTCACACAGGTCATACTAACAATATTTTCAGCAGGCATACATTCTTTTAATCTTTGGAAAGTAGCTTGAAGCAAACTTTCGGTATTCTGGATATTCAAAAGCTGTTTTGGATAAAGTTCTCTTGACAAAGGCCATAAACGGCTTCCTGAACCACCTGCTAAAATAATTCCGTACATTTTATCTCCTTTTATTCCTGCCTATACCCCTGCAAACTGCATTTCATATAAATATTTATACCTGCCGTCAGGCTTGTTAATAAGTTCTGAATGAGTACCTAATTCAACCAACTCGCCTTCATTTAGAACCGCAATTCTATCAGCGTTATGAATTGTTGAAAGTCTGTGTGCAATAACAAAAACAGTTCTGTTCTGCATCAGGTTATCAAGTGCTTTTTGAACAATTGCCTCTGATTCGTTATCAAGAGCCGATGTTGCTTCATCTAAAATAACAATCGGAGAGTTCTTAATCAACGCTCTTGCAATCGCTACACGCTGTCTTTGACCTCCTGATAATGAAGCTCCGCGTTCTCCAACAACAGTATCAATTCCTTCAGGAAGAGTGCCTAAGAACTCATCTAAGTGCGCTAATTTTACAGCATTAGCAATCTCTTCTTCCGAAGCATCAGGTCTTCCCATTAGAATATTCTCCCTAATAGTACCGGAGAACAGATAATTGTCTTGGAAAACAAATGATATTGAGTTTCTGAGACTTACTATATCATATTGTCTGATATCAATACCATTAATCATAATTGAACCTGATTTAACATCATAGAATCTTGGTATCAAATTAACGACAGTTGATTTTCCGCCGCCTGAGTTACCCACTAAAGCAATGGTTTCATTCGGTTTAACAGACAAATTAAAATCTTTTAAAACAGGAATATCTTTTTTGTATTCAAAAGTAACGTGATTAAAATCAATTTCGCCAACATTTTTTAATTCAGCAGAATGAGGCTGATTTTTGATTTCAGGCATCAAGTCAAATAACTCAAATACACGAGCCATTGAAACAAATGTTCCCTGCAAGTTTGTTAAAGTTAAACCTAAAGTTTTGGTTGGTTTATAAAGTAACAATAATGATGTTACAAACGAAGCAAAACTTCCTGCTGTCATTTCACCTGACAAAATCAAACTGTTACCATAGTTCATTACAATCGCAATACCGATTGAACAAATAAAATACATTATCGGAGACATCCAGCCAACACGCTTGGTTAAAGACATTGCAAGATTGAATTGTTTTTTAACCTGACCTTCAAACTTATGGTTTTGAGAATCCTGTAAGTTATAAGCAGTAACAATTTTATTACCCGCACAAGTCTCATTAAAGTTTGTAGTCATATCACCTGCAACAACCATTGTATCATTAGAAACTTTTTTAATTTTCTTTCTGATAAGAGTTACAGGAGTAATCGCAATTGCCATTACACCAACACCAATGATAGCAAGCTTCCAGGAGTTGAACAACAGCACTCCGACAAGAGCAACCAATTCAAATATTGATAAAATAAATGTTTTAATAGTTTCAATAAGTTTTTTTGAAGCCTGATCAGGGTCTGATAAAAATCTGCTCAAAATCAAACCTGAAGAGTTGATATCATAAAACTTTGTATCCATTGCAGTGAGTTTTTTGAATAAATCAATCTTCAAATTGTTTGACATAGTGTTTCCTGTCCACTCTGTAAGATAGTTACAAAGATACTTTAAAACACCCTGTATCAATGCAAATACAACAATAGCAAACGGAATAAATTTAATGAAAAACGCCTGCAAGTATAAAGTATGTCCATGAAACTCAAAAATCTGAGCTTCGTTACCGTTAACAACATAATCCATATAAGGTCTGAGCGAAAAAGCAACAACTCCATCAAGCAAGCCCAATGGAATAGCCAGCAAAATAAGTATTATTGAACGTCCCAAGACGGTCTTTATATAAGGATACATTTTATTCAGCAAATAACCGTATCTGAATGCATCTTTTGTATTAGTATTCTTTAACTTTAATAACGAATCTTCCATTAAACTCCTCTCCATTCGACTTTTAAGAACATTTTATCATAAACAAAATTAAATTACCTTTACTTTTTGTTTATTTTGCAAGATAATTTTCCTATAATAGAAAGGGATTACACTATGACAGAAGTTAGAGTAAGAATAGCTCCTTCTCCGAGCGGAAACCTCCACGTCGGAACTGCAAGGACAGCTTTATTCAATTATTTGTTCGCAAAGAAAAATAACGGTAAATTTATTTTAAGAATCGAAGATACAGATGCTGATAGAACATCTCAAGAATACGTTGATAATATTTTTGATTCACTAAAAGCTTTAGGACTTAACTGGGACGAAGGTCCTGACGTAGGCGGCGAATACGGTCCTTACACTCAATCAGAAAGATTCGATATCTATCCTAAATATATTCAGGAACTTCTTGATAAAGGATTTGCATACGAATGTTTCTGCACACCGGAAGAATTGGAAGCAGAAAAAGAAGAAGCAACAGCTAACAAAAAAGCTTACGTTTATTCAAGAAAATGCGAAAACTTAACAGAAGAAGAAAAAGCAAAATTAAGAGCAGAAGGCAGAAAACCTGCTATCAGATTTAATGTTGCGAAAGCTCAAAAAGCGTTCCACGAAACTTCAATTCTTGAATTTGAAGACCTTGTAAAAGGCAAGCTTCACGTTGATACAAATCTTATCGGCGACTTTGTAATTATGAAGTCTAACGGAGCTCCAACTTACAACTACGCAGTTGTTATCGATGATGCTCTTATGAAAATATCACACGTAATCAGAGGTGAAGACCATATCTCTAACACCTATAAACAAATCTTAATCTTCGAAGCATTAGGTTTTGAAGTTCCAAGATTCGGACACCTGGGTATGATTCTTGCTCCTGATAGAAGCAAATTGTCTAAACGTCACGGCGCAACAGCTGTTTCTGATTTCGTTGAACAAGGTTACTTAACAGAAGCATTGTTGAACTTTGTTGCTTTATTAGGATGGGCTCCATCAGACGGCGTAGAAATCAAACCTGTAGATAAAATCGCAGAAGATTTCAGAATCGGCGAAATCTCATCTTCAAACTCAATCTTTGAATATGACAAACTAAAATGGATGAACAGCCATTACATCAAAGCACTTCCAATGGAAGAATTAAAAGAAAAGCTCAAAAAATATTTAACAAAATATGATTTGACAGAACTAACAGAAGAACAGTTCACAAGAATGATTGAAATTACTTATGAACCGTTAACACTGCTTTCTGATATTACAGATGCTGTTACTTATTTCTTCGGCGGAGATAATGTTGAATTAGACGAAAAAGCTAAAGAAAACATTGAAACAGAACTTTCTCAAGAAGTTCTAAAAGCGTTCGTTGAACAAGCAGCTAACTGGGAATGGACTGAAGAAAATCTTCACGAAAAACTTGAACAGTTCAGAGCCGATTTTAAAGAAAAAGGATACAAACCTAAATTTACAATGTGGGCAATAAGAGCTGCCGTAACAGGAAGACTTTGCGGAGCTGATATGACAGCTACACTTGCAATTTTAGGAAAAGAACATTCCTTGAACAGAGCAAAGAAAGCTATCAAATAACTAAAAAAGCGGGATTAAAATCCCGCTTTTTTAGTTTTTCTTATTAGCTGCACTGCCATGTTTTCTTGGCTTGCGAGGTGCTTTATCTTTTCTATCATAAATATAAACTTTGTTACTATTATTATAACTTGCATTTAATGCATCCTGATAAGCTTGTGATGAACCGTTAAGAGTTGCAGATGTCGGGAATAAATTAACATTTCCGCCAAAATTATTTGATGGACCTGCACTATTGTAATTGTAAGCATTCGCACTAAGAGTAAAAATCATTAGCGCAGATAGGGTAAAAATAAACTTTTTCATTAGAGAGCCTCCTTATATCATTATAACGATTAGAATTCAAATTTGTTCATTTATTCTATTATACCATCTTTAATTAGTTGCTGCCTAATCATTTTCTTAGTCTGAAATTCTTCGTCATCGCCAGACGTAAACCTCTTCAAAAGCATTACACCCGGAGTTACCACACCGAGAGCAAACATACAAGTGCCCAAGCCTGTTAAGATTGATTTTCTCTTTAACTTTTTAACACTTGCAAAGAATTTATCGGAAGTCTCTCCCTCTGCAACCGCTTTTTTGTATTGTGAATACAACTCTTCAACTTTCTTATTCATACCCTCAATCTCTTCAAGGTCGATATATTGTCTTGTATCTATTTTATCAGTTTTATTATAAAGCTTAATAAGACCTGATTCTTTTGCGGTTTTAACAATCATATTATCAGGATTTTTATGTAAAAACTCATATAAATCAGCTTTTGATGTATTTGCGGCTTTGAATTCTTCCAGTGCTTTTTCAATAGAACCATCATCAAAAGCTTTTTTCAAATTACCTTCTTCCAACACTTTTGCATCTAATCCAATTGTTTTATTATGTTTTTTCTTTGCATAATTTTCCAGTGCCTGCTGTATCTTATCACCGGCATAGTACATAAAACAGAGCGTAAAACCTTCTTTTATGCCATATCCTATAAATTCTTGAGGGCTTCTGGAATCCTTGAGTCTTTCTCCGGTAATAGCACCATCTAAAATCCACATATTTTTAACAGGAGAGAATGCAAATGTTTCTACAACATTACCCAAACCTTTGAATGAAACATTTTCTCCACCCTTTTTCGCGCCTTCTTTTTTCTGTTTTTTAGAAGCTTCATATTCTGCAATAAGATTTTTTCTAATCTTATTTTCCGTATAATTCTGTTTAAATTTTGTAAGTCCAATATAACTGCCAATCGTCATAGCAGTTGATACAATAAATTTAGCGGTAGTAGCATTTTTAAATAATTTCTGATTCTTAGAAATCTTCTCAATAGCTGATTTTACTTTTTCATCAGGAGCATATTGCTGAATTTTTTCAAAAACATCTTTATCTTTAAGATTTCTTGCATCGAATTTGGAATCAAATTTCATCCACTTAAAAACGGTTTTGTCAAAAAGCCACTTAAACGCAGGAATACCCATCAACCAGATAACTTCTGTACCAGTCTCATCAATAAATCTATCCTGCCCTTCCTCTTTTCCTGTAACAAAAGAACCTGCTGTCATCCCGCCCGTAGCCGAAAAATCCTTGATTGCCAACGGCACCAAAGAATTTGAATTACCTAATGTTGAAAATATTTTAGCTGCATTAACCATCTATACTACGACCTTCTTATATTATATAAGTTCATAAATTTTTAAAATTGCCCGATTGTTAAAATTTTTTTACAATAAAATGGGCTTCACTATAGTGAAGCCCATTTATCAGTATAAAACTTTTATCCTTAACCGACCAGCTCAGTATTATCTGATTCGGAAGCTTTCACCATAATAGCGTGTTCAACAGGATTTTCTTTCTTATAAGAATTTTCTGCAACAACTTCTTCAAAACCAAACTCGTCTCGGGCTTTTTTCATCTGAGTTTCGTCAACTAACTTTTTTGCAAGCTCAGCAATTTCATACACTAACTTGTATCTGTTATCTGTATTTTCGTTTAAATCCCAAGCTACTTTAATTATCTGATCCATTTTTATCCTCTTGATTAAGATATTAACAATTATTAATAATTGTATAACACACAATTTTATTTGTCTAGAGGTAATGTCGTAACAAAACTTTACAAGAAGAGCAATTATTTAAATATTGAATACTTTATATATGCATAGCAGTTTGAATAAGGAGAAGAACATGACAAATATTAATACCAGCAGAGGAAATTATGATATTAAAAATCTGCAAAATTTTAGAATAAACACGGTACAAAAAGAGTGGGATTATTTAGGACAAAAATATTATGATAAAACCACTACAAGAGCTGTCGATGCTAATGGACGCAGCGATTATAAAGAATTTCCAATGCCATCCGAAATTGATGGTGTAATGCGTAGACTTATGGCAATTGACAACAACAAAGAAGATTTTTCATACGAAGATTTGAAAGGTGCAAAAGCCGCTCTCGACAAAATGAACGTTGACGTAAAAGAATACGATTTATCCAAAGGCGTATTTACCTTTGTTATCAAAGGTGGAGATGGCGGATACAACGAAGGAAAAACGTATTCTGTTACCCTTGATGTAGAAACTCCGGAAGAAATTGCTGCAAGAGAAGCAAAAAAACAAGAACCTCCAAAGGCACAAAAACAGGATGAACCAAATTGGTTTATCAAAGGAGTTGCTTATCTCTTAGATGCATTGGGCTGTCCTGGATGGTAGTTATTCCATCAGAGTAGTCATAAGTATCGGATCACCATCTGTAGCAAGAACCGTATGTTCAAAGTGCGCAGATGGTCTTCTGTCTTTTGTGATAACTCCCCATTGGTCATCTTCAACAAAAACTTCATCACAGCCAAGATTTAACATTGGCTCAATTGCAATTACCATGCCTGATTTAATCAAAGTATTATCGCCAACTCTGTAATTAAACAGGAACGGGTCTTCATGCATTGCATGACCAACACCATGTCCGCCATATTGACGCACAATACCCATTTTATAACTCTTCGCAACATCTTCTATTGCACCTGAAATATCATCAAGCACATTACCGGCTCTCATTTTTTCAATACCTGCAAAAAGAGATTCTTCTGTTGCTTTCATAAGCAATTTCTTTTCTTCAGAGATTTCACCAACAGCATAAGACCAGGCACTATCACCTACCATACCACCGTAAGTTGCTCCAACATCAATTGCAATAATATCACCTTCTTTTAAAATCTCATCTTCAGAAGGAATACCGTGTACAACTTTTTCGTTAATTGAAGTACAAATACATGCCGGAAAACCACTATAACCAAGAAATGTAGGAATAGCTTTATTTTCTTTAATAACCTGCATTGCGATATTATCAAGCTCTTTTGTAGAAATTCCCGGTTCAACAACTTCTTTCATTTTTTTATGAACAAGGGCTACAATATGTCCTGCATGTCGCATTCTTTTTATTTCATCACGTGATTTTCTGTTAATCATTTTTACCTCAATTCTTGTTTTTATTTTAGACTTAATACATCCTATTTTCAAGTTTTAAAAAAATTTTTATTTACCCCCTTGACATCAAATTTTGATTTGATAATATAATACTTGTGACTAGCCCCCATCGTCTAGAGGCCTAGGACAACACCCTTTCACGGTGTAGACAGCGATTCGAATTCGCTTGGGGGTACCATTTAAAATAAGAGCCGAAAAGGCTCTTTTTTAGTTTTTAGTCACATCGGAGATTTGCATGACTAAAAAGATTTTAATTGTCCGACTTTCTGCTATGGGAGATGTAATCTTCAATCTTCCGCTTGCTAATATTTTGAAAAATAACGGATACGAAGTAACCTGGCTTGTAAGCGAAAAAGGGTTTGATATTGTAAATAACAACCCTGCCGTTGATGAAGCTGTTCTTGCGCCTGTTGAAAAATGGAAAAAACAAAGTTTTTTCAAAAATATCAAAGAGTATTTTCAAATAATAAAATATATCCGCTCAAAACATTTTGATATAGCAATTGATACCCAACTATTATTAAAAAGTTTTATTTGGACAGTTTTGTGCGGTGCAAAAAGAAGAATTGTTTCTAAATCAGCAAGAGAATTTGCAATCTTGGGCGGAAATGAGGTTATAGGAAAGTTAGCAAACGATTTTTCTACACACGCGGCAGTTAGTTATTTAGAATTTGCAAAGCACTTAAACCTTGATACAAATTCTATACAAACATCTCTACCGCCATCAACAAATGATATTACAAATAAAATAGATAATCTTCTCAAAGATTTAGACAAAAACAAACCCATTATTACCTTAGCACCGGCAACAACATGGGTTACAAAACATTGGAACAAGGATAATTGGAAAGAATTAGTTTCTAAATTGGAAACTAATTACAACATAATTTTTACAGGAACATCCAAAGACCTTGAACTTATTGATTACATTTCAGAGGACAAACACCTTAACCTTGCAGGAAAAACAAACCTATTGGAATTGGTTGAACTCTTCCGCCGAACAGATTTATTAATCTCACTTGATAGCGGAAGTACACACCTTGCCTGGGCATCAGGACATCCTAAAATTATTTCTATATATTGTTCAACACCTCCAACACGTTATGCCCCAATAGGAGATAAATATATTGCCCTAACAGGAAATCTTGAGTGCCAGCACTGTCATAAAAGAAAATGCCCGTTAAAAACAAACGAATGCACTTATTCTCCAAAGGTAGAAGAAGTCTTAGCTGCAATCAATAAACTTTTACCGCTTAACATTATTTAATAAAACAGCAATTTTTTCTGCAAAAATTACTTTATATTAATAGTTAGGTTAGTAAAAGGTCTGTTATTGTGAATTCTATTAATGCAAATATTAATAACAAATATAACTTGCGAGTACCTTTTAAAGCAGGTGAAACGAATGCACCTGCGCAGCAGGAAGAAGTCCAAATTCCTGATTTATATTACGTACCTGACGATCAATATGAGCAAAAAAGCTTTAAAGAAACCGTAAAAGAAGCAGATATGATGGGAATGGTTTATCCTTGGATTGCTCATCCGCTTTTAATGGTAGGTACTTGTGCAGGACTTGCGTATGGTGTTGATAAATTTGCTCAGGCTTGCGGTGGGGATTATGAAAAAAGCTTACTCGGTAAAGCTGCTAAACTGGGAGATGATATCCAAAATTCCCGTATTGCACAAAGTGATGTTGTTAAAAAATTCTTTAATGTAGGAACAAGCGGCAGAAAAAATTTCAATGAACTGACAAAAAATTCAGATGTAATAAATGCAATAAGAAACACTCCTTCTATGCCTGAGTGGGGTTTTGTTAAAGATGAATTATTGACTCAGGAACAAAGAATCGTTCACGAATTCACAAGGATTACCGATGGCTTACACCTTAGTCAGGAAAGCTCTTCCGGTGGTTTCTTAGGAATATTTGGCGGTGAATCAGGTGGTGAAAAAGTAAGACTAAAAGACTTAGCCCTAACAAAAGAAGAAAAAGAACTCGTAAAAAATATTACAAGTCAGGAAGAAGCTGTTAATACTGTTTTATTGAAACGTCTTGGCAGAAGCGAAGCTGAAATCCAACGTATTATTTCCTTAGGCGAAGGTGCTACACCTGCGGTTAAAGACGAAATCCTGAAAGAAATGGGATTAACCGCGGAAAAACTTGAACTTATCAAAAAAGACACAACAGGTCAGTATATTAAAGAAGTAAAAGCGGCAGCCGAAAAAGTAAAAGGTAAAGTTTGGATTGGTGCAGGCAACTACTCTTGGATGGGCCCTGTTCAACCTTTTGAGAGAAAAATAGGATGTGATGAAGTATTCAACAGACTGCATAGTGTTTCAGAAGGCGCAACAACCGCGACAGGAAGATTTATGTCAAAATTCCTTCAAAGATGCCACAGAGGTTTTACATTCGGCGGCGGAAAACTCGGTGTGCTTTTGTTTGTTGCACCGCATCTTGTTGAAACAATGATTGACACTAAAAAAGCTGACCCTGATGCAAAAGTCGGAACTGTTGCAAACGGTGTAATCAGTGCTATGAGCTGGGTATTTACATTCCCTCTCGGTTTAAAAATTATGCACTCACTAACCGGTGCACAATATGCAGGCATGAGCAAGGATCAGGTTCAAGAATACAGAAATCTTCTAAATGATTTTAATAAAAATGTTAAAAGTGACTTTTTCAAATCAAAATCCGAATATGATACTGCAAGAAAAGAACTTGAAAGTAAATTAAAAGCTCTTAAAACACCTGCAAAGCCACAAAATCTTTTAACAAAAATATGCCGAAAACTCGGAAGCTTCATAACAATGGATTTGGAACAAATCAAGAGTTACAGAAACGGAAGCTTTGGCGGCAATACAGCAAGAAAAATTCCAAGTTTCTTCAAGAACCTTGGCGGAGTTCCAATGAGATTAATCCTTTGGGGCGGTATAACAATGGGGCTTCTGGATACTGCTATCACAAAAGGTACAAAAGCTGTCTTCGGCAATTTCTATGACAGAATGAAAGAAGAAGAACATGAAGCAAATAAGAAAAAGCAAAAAACATTCTTAAAAAATGATTTGCAGGAAAGAATGGTTGAAACTCAAAGAAAAAAGCTTGAAGCTGATAAAGCACCTCAAGCTCAAGAAACAGCAATGACTCCACCTCCTGTTATTGAAGAAATTCCTCAAACACCTGTTCAAGAACCAACAGTAGAAGAAAAAGAAACTCCTGTTGTAGAAAAATATATTCCAAATCCTAATCCCAACCCTGAGATTCTAAATCAGAAACCAACAGTTACAAAACGTGATAACTATACTTATATCCCGTCTCAGGATAATGTTTTAAATCAAAATCCAACAGCTCAACAACATAAATATATTCCGTCACAACAGGCAGCAAATATTGTCAAAAACTTTGACAATTCGGGTTTAAACGGAGCTTTAAGACGCGCTGACAGAGCGGAAGCAAAAGCATTACAGGTGCTTTCAGGTAAATTCAACTAAAACAATTCTCCGAAAATAACACTCGGTTCTTGTGTAACCTCTTTGCCAAATGCTTTTGTTTTAACAGAAGCGGTAATATATAATTTCTTTTTAGCCCTTGTCACTGCTACATAGAACAATCGCATAGATTCTTCCGCCGAGAATTCCTTCAATTCCAGCTCTGATTTTACTTTATAGTCAGGATTAAACCCGCGAACCTGTTCCATAAACAATGTTGAAGACTTAATTGCAGTCTTCGCCGAATCCATTGAAAGCGCCTTTTCCGTAAGTTCAGGAATAAATACATATTCAAACTCATCTCCTTTTGATTTGTGCAATGTCATTATCTGAACTTTACCCTTAACAGCAGAAGAATCTTCTTCCTCTGAGAAAAACTTAAATCCGCTCAACGACGGACGCTTTGCAACCGCATCGAGTCTTTCTACTACAAGATCAAAATTATTTGACGTATTCAATTTTCTGACAAGAGTTGCAATCAAATAAACATTAGATTTTTCAATATCGGATGTGTAATAATAAAGCCCGATTTTAATAACCAGCTCTTCAATAGGCATAGTTGAAGAATTCAGCCAGTATTGCATATCCCACAAAAATTGACAAAGAGCTGGCGATTCAATATCATCGCCGTCGCGTGTAATAAACGGTTTTTCAGAGCCTCTGATTTCTAACTGCAAACGCTGTTTATAGAAACCTAAATCGGATAAAGTCTCGTAAACAGTTGCAACAGACTCATTATCAAAAGGATTCTGTAAAAATTTTAGCACAGCAAAAATGGTATTAAATACAGCTTTCTGCCCTAAGGATTCACTTCTTGTAATACTCTTAAATCCTGCGTCGTTAATAAATGCTGTCCAGTTCGCAACCTGAAAATTGTTTCTTAAAAGAATTCCAATTGTTGCTTCTTTATTAAAAGTCAGAATATTTTTAATTTCTTTTAGAATAAAGTTTTTCTCCTCAAAAGTCTTATCAAAAACTTTCGCCATAACCGCATTTTCAGAAACAGGATTTTTACCTTCAACACCCTGCATCATGCTTTTAAAGAAAGCTCTCGGAAGTAAATTTCCACCCCATAAAACAGTGTTGTTTGCAAGATTCATAACATCTTGCGTACATCGTTGAGAATGATTCATTTCTACCAGAGTATCAGCGGTCTGAATAAATTTTCTGAATCCTTCTACATCAGCATTAGAAAAAGTTGTTGTAATCGCCTGATTTATATCACCGCATCGAATCAGATTTTTGTGTTTTGTACATAACAAACCGATTAATCTCTGCTGAATCCCTGATGAATCCTGTGCTTCATCCTCAATAATATAATGGCAGATTTCCTGATAATATTCCTGAATATCTTTGTTTTCCTCTAAAAGTTTCACAGAGAATAAAAGAATATCATCATAGTCAATCAAGTTAGCTTCATCCAGTTTTTGCTGATATTCACGGTAAAAAGCTTTAAATTTTTCGATTTTTTTGTCAGTAGAAGGTGTATTTATATCACCCTCCTGCAATTTCATAACAGAAATAGCACGGTCAAATTCATCAAGTTCTGTTTTAGTAAATTTACCAGTAATACTTTTCAGAATCCGCATTCTCTGAGTATCATCACAAATCTCAAAATCCGCATCTAAACCAAGTCGCTCATAGTTTGAATTATCTTTAATTATACGCAAAGCTAACCCGTGAATAGTGCTTATATTAGGAAGCTGGGTACTATTAGGAGACATGTTTTTAATACGTTCTCTAAAGTT
>JAMPIM010000028.1 GCA_023662705.1 Candidatus Gastranaerophilales bacterium
TTATATTAAAAAAAATTTTATTATTTGTCACTATTTTTATATTAGTATATAATATATAAATGTAATATGTAGGATGTGGGATAGTAGTTTTATGGCAGATTTTGATAATTTATCGGGGATTAATGAGAATTTTGACACAATTAAAACACTCTTAAATTCAATAAGAGCGCAGGGAATTCTCAATACTTCCGACGTAGACAAGTTGTTATCGGGGATTAATTCTAAATTAGAAAAAATTAATACCGAAGAAGATATCGACTTAATTAAAATATTCTTATCAGAGCTTAAACAAAATCTGGATGAGAGACACAGCGTTCTTATCTCCAAGTTTGGTGCTATAGAATCACTATTCTCTAACCTGTTAAAAAACAGTTCCGAAATGCCAAAATCTGCGGAACTAAAAGAACTGTTTGATATTGTAGCTACAAACCTGTCTGTTTTTTCAAGAGAAGTTGTTTCACAAAAAGAATCCCTTACTGATATTACATTAAGACTTGATGCACTACGCTCTGATGATTCTCAAAAACGCGATATTATCAAGAATATTTCTTTATTAAAAACAGATTTAGAGCGTTTAAACAACGGTTTTGATTCTATTGTCCTAAGTCTAAACGACAATTTCAAAACTATTATCAAAACAATTGCATCTTTTGATAAAACCGACTATTTCGACAGATTTGCAGATGTTTTGACAGGCATGGAAATGTCTTCTAACACAATTCTTTCTGCGGTTCAGGTACTTGATAAAAAGACCGAACAAATTGAAACTGTTTTGCAGAACCTTGCTACACAGGATGATATCACTGCAGCGAAAGAGCGTTTGTTTGACTTATCAGCTCAAAGTCATGAGCTTACTGCCGCAGTTGGAGATTTAAGCAACCGCTATATTAAAATTGACAATCTTGCAGAAAAAATTGACGCATCAGTTGATATTATTGCAAGTTTAAAATCAGTATTGGAAGATGCAGATAACCAGAACACACATACAATTTTAGACAGATTGAATGTATTAGAAGTTGAGCTTCGTACTATTTCTACCGATACAAAATTTGAAGAATTCAAAGTTGCATTAGAATCAGCTTTAAAAAACATTCTTGATGAGACATTAGGATTAGAATCTGCAATATCTCAAAAAGGAACTGATATTACAACAGAGGTAAATCTTGCGATACAAAAACTTGCTACATTGCAGGATGCTAATATCACAAGAGTTTTAAACGATATTTCAACAAGTGCGGATGCTTTAAATTCAAAACTTGCACAAACCCAGAGTTCTATTGCTACATTATGTGAAAAGAATTTTGGTTCTGTATTTGAAAATATTTCTAACGTAAAAAAACTCATTGCGCAGATTGATGAAAACAGCGTATCTGCTAACAATGCTATTTTTGCAAGCATTACTGACAGACTGGCACTTTTTGAAAACAGTCTTAAAGTTTCGCTTGAAACTCAGGAAAAGAATGTATCAGCTTCTTCTCTAAGACTTCTTGAACAGGTTGAAAACATTAAGAATCTTTCGGGCGTTCTTGATTACAAAATGGACTCAACAGTTGTTGAAGCCGGAAACGTAAAAAGAGAACTTTCTTCTCTTAAAGATGCAGTTGAAGCAGTTCTTGCACTTGATTTTGTTAACACCGTTAAAGATTTAAGAGTTGATTTGTATGCTTCTAAACAAGAGCTTATGAACACTGTTGAAAACACAAATCATGAGCTTTCGGATAAAGTTACAAACGACTTGTACGGAAAATACGAGCTGCTTATCAGCAAATTAGATTCTGTAGAGGACGAGTTCAAGAAGACTCAAACAGAATCACTGGCAAGCCTTAAAGGAATATTGGAAAATATTTCATCTTCAATTGTTGATGTACTTTCTTATGTAGGAGAACAGAGAATTGCAAGCGACAGCGGATTTAACGGCAAATTGGATGAAATTTCTACTGTTGTTAGAGAAACAAGTCTAAACTATGTTGAAAGTATCAGAGAAGTTATTGATGTTATAAGAATTTCGGTTGAAAACAGCCTGAAAAACATGGAAGATAATACAGCTGCAAGCCTTGATTCCGTAAAAAAATCAATCAGTGAAAATTCTGAAGATTTGAAAAAAGATATTAAATATTCTTATTCAAAATTACTTGAAATTCAGGATTCTTATAAAGAAATTAAGGAAATGCTGAGCATTAACAGCATCAATTCTTCTGACAGATTTGACGGAATTATTGCTACAGCAGAAGGGGTTAAGACTGATTTTGAATCTCAGATTATTTCTTTAAAAGGAAGTTTGCTTGATAAGATTTCTGAATTCAAGCAGGAATTTACCTGTGCAAATGCTGATAAAGTCAGCGAGTTAAAATTTGCGGTAGAAAACCTTTACAGCAAAAATGCTCAGGAAGTTTCCGAATTATTAACAGATGTAAGAGATTTATTAGGAAGTTTCTCAACAGAAGACAATAACTCAAGAGCTGCAACTTTAGCAAAAATCCTTGATAATTTTGTTGCTTTAAAGAGCTTTATTTCTTCTATGAATGATAAAACCGCTAATGATGTAAAACATCAGGTAGATGTTATTCTTGCAGATTTTGCAAATGTTAAAGCTATTTTAGACAAGCTTGACGAAAATGTTGACGGCGATATGACAAGACAGCTTTCAATTATAGAAAGCAACTTCGAATCTCTTGTATCTCAGATTACAATCTTGTTCGACAAATCAGACCGAGCTTTAACAGACAAAATCAATGATGAGTTTGCAAAAATTTCATTACAAATGCAGGAATCTGTTTCCGAAAAACTTGAAGCATACAAGCTCAAAATAGAAGAAACTTTTGATAAACTTCAAAACAGAAGTATTGAACAATCAAGCTATCTTCAAAACAGAATCGCGGACTTAAATACTGCAATGAAATCTGTTTGGGAAGAACAAAGCGAAAATAACTACAAGCAGATAGAAGAAATGACAGCTATTCTCAAAGCTGTACTTGATGAAAACATCAAACTTACTGCTGTTGATTATGTTTCATTCAAAGAAAAGCTTGGCGAATTTGCGAAAAACATTGAGACTAATAATAATGTTTTAACACAGGATTTAAAAGCTCAGCTTGATGATATTACTAAATATATTGATTCTGTACTTGATATTCAGGCGCAGGAAATTGAAACCCGTTATGATGAAATTAATGCAAAATCTTCTGAATTATTGGGATATCAGAACAAACTGTCCGTAAAATTCACTGATTTAGAAGGTAAACAAGATAAACTTTCAGCAGAGGCTGCTAAAAACACAGCTGATATTACTGCAAAGCTTAGCAGCAATCACGCAGAAACACTTAAAACAATGGCTGAATTAAGTGTTGTTACAGCAGAACAGCTTGAAGATATTAAAACAGAGACAGTTAATGCAATTGATGAAATGCAAAGCCTATCAAAGAATCAGTTTGATATTTTGCAAGCTACACATGACAGCATTACAAATACTGTTAATGACTTAAACACCAAAGCAGAAAAACGCTGGGAAGTTTTAAACCAGAATGCCGAATCCGCTCTTTCCAAACAAATGGAATTTGCTCAAGCGGCTAACAATGCTGAAATACAGGCTTTAAATGAAATTAAAACCGTAGCGGATGAACATCTTAATTATTCAAGAATCGCTCAGACAGATACATTACAAGCTATCGATAATGTTCAGGCATTAACAGAAGAGAGTCTGGGAACATTAGAAGATACAAAAGCTGATATTGCATCTCTTACACAGATTTGCGTTACAAATAATTCTCTTGTTTCAAAATCAGAAGAACTAGCAACCGAAAGACATCAGGAAGTTCAGATTCAAACTGATAGTATTTTAAATACAGCTAAAAACATTGAAGGTATTGTAAATAAATCAGAAGAATTAGCATCAGAAAGACATGATAATGTTATCCAGCAAGCCGAAAACATTCTGAATTCGGTTAAAAACATTGAAGTAACATATTCTACAAAAAATGACCTTGCTTCTTTAGCAAAAGTTGTTGCGGATAATAAAGCTTTATTGGGTCATTTGGATACGTCTTTAACAAACAGTGTTACTGCCTTAAATGCACTTACGGCTGAAATTTCAGCAGGAGAGCTTCAAACTCTTGATTCTTATGTAAATCATCTTCTTGAACAAATTGAAGATGCAAAACAAAATGTCAAAGTTTGCAAAGACCTGATTATAGAATTCACCAAAAATGAACTTGATGCAATTTCAAAAAATATTGAAAAAGAAACTGATATTATTATCGGTGATTTGGTTGAGCAATTTGATTTACTAAGACAATCACAAGCTGATGATATTATAGTTCTGGCTTCAAAAGTGGAAGAAATTGTTAGCGCTCAAGTTTACGATAATATCGAAGATTTAAAATCATATCTTGATATTAAAACTGATAATTCTGTTTTATCAGAAAAATTGGATAACTTAAAATCAGATATGATGACTTCTGTTGATGATATTATCGCTAATGTTAATACAATGTTAACATCAAGCGCATTCAGCTCAGAAATTAATGATTTTAGGCTTGCTGTAGAGTTAACTGTATCAAATGCAGCTGATACTTTAAATTCTAAAATATCAGAGTTTATTAGCCAAAATACTGATAAAGTGGAAGAAAAATTAGCAGTATTTGATAAGAAATTCATTGATACTCTTGTTGATAAATACGAAGAAATCAAATTGATTTCTAATCAATCGCAAGAATCTTTCCAAGCTGTACAAAGTTCATTGAACGATATTCTCAGCCGTTTCAGCGAAGTTAAAGAAAGCACTAACAGCAAAATTGAAATGCTAACTGAATCAGTTGAGAATGCAAATAATTCAACAACTCGCGAACTTCACATATTGAATGAAGCTTTTGAAAATCTTCGTTCACAGATTTCCAACAAATCTTTTGATGAAGCATTCCAAGCATCTATTAACAAACAAATCGGCGGTTTGGAAGAACTTATATGTGAGCAAATGGGCTATATAGAAGATATCAGTGACCTTTGCGGAATGAATCTTCCGGAAGTTGCTGAACTAAATACCATTGTAAAACATTCTGTATTGGAATCACTTAATGATTTACAAACAAAATTTGATTTACAGGATATTGAAGGAACTCTGGAAAACGAACTTAAACAGTTTAAAACTGATATAGTTACCCAGTTCCTGAATGTATTCAACCAGATTTCGTTTGTAACGGAACAAGAAGAAATCCTTGACTTTGTTCACGAAAAACACGAAGAATTGATTACAATCTTAAGCCACATTGTTACTACAACAGCTGAAATCGAAACAGTAAAAGAAAATGTTGCAATTGTCGATAACAAGATTGATAACTTAAAAGAAGATATTGACCTTATTAATGAAAAGATTACTGCAATCATTTCAGCAGAAGGTGATATTGACTATGTTTACAGCTTACAGGATTTGGAATCCGATATAGCAAACCTTCGTATTGAATTAAATTCAATGAAAGAAAACGACCACGGTCAAGAATTTCAGGATTTAATCAAGTCGACAAATGATATTTATAAACTTGTTGAATCAATCAAGACAGAACTTCCTAACAAAAGAGATTTTGAAGGAATTGCAGAAGATATTGTAAGTATCAGCACAAGAACTAACAAGTTGATTCTTGCCTCTGATGAGTCATATAAGACTTTGCAGGATAATTTACAGGACTTCAAACTTGTTATAAATGATTTGGACGAAAGAACCAAGAACTTTGCACAAGAATCCGGCATGGATAAAGTTAATGCAAAATTGAATGCTATTAACTCTATGATGGAAAAGGGTGCAAAAACAAATCAAGTATTCAATCAGGTATTTGAATACCTTGCTGAATGGGTTGATAACGCCAGCGTTCAGATTAACTCTATTACCGATAGAGTTGAAACATTAGGCGAAATCGGTCAAATCAAAGATATGCTTGCAGACTTGAAAGCAGGAGCAGAAGATAATACTGAAACAGTTGAATTAATCGAAGCTCTTGGGGCAGTATTTGACAAACAGACAAAACGAATTTCGTCACTTGAAGCAAAACTTGATAAAATCATTGTTGAGACTACAATTAATAACAGAAACAATAAACTTGATTTAACTCCTATGGAAGACACTTTGAACCGTTTCTTGGTTGCAATGGATGAAAAGATGACTTCTCAGCAGGCAAAAATTGATTCTTTGGAAGCAAAACTAGCAGGAGCTCTCGAGTTATTGGACGGAAAAGAAACCGCGCAGCTTACAAAAAAAGTCGGCGGTATGGACAGACAAATAGCCAAGCTTAATAAAAGCATCGAGAAAATAGCATCACATGTTGTTGAAAGATAAATTAGACAAAATAAAAACAGTTCTAAAAAATGATAACGTTCTTGCAAACTTGGAAGAACGTTATTGCTATTCACGCGATGCTTATAATATGAAAAATGAAGGAAAGATTCCTGACTTAGTAGTTTTTGTTGAAACGGTTGAAGAGGTTCAAAAGGTTCTAAAATACGCAAACGAACACGAAATACCTGTTGTTTCCAGAGGAGCCGGAACAAATATGGTTGGAGCTTGTGTCTGTGCAGAAGGCGGAATCGTTTTGAATTTTTCTAAAATGAATAAAATTTTGGAACTTAATACTGCCAATATGACAGCAAGAGTTCAGCCGGGAGTTATTCTTGGGGATTTGAAAAAAGAAGCAGAGTCACATGGCTTATTTTACCCCCCTGATCCTTCCAATTTTAAAGTATCTACGGTGGGAGGAAGTATTGCACAATCTTCGGGCGGAGCAATGTCTTTCAAGTACGGAACGACAAAGGATTATGTTTTATCTTTGAAAGTGGTTACAGCTGACGGCAGATTGATGACATTTGGGGCTGAAACGATTAAGGATGCTTCAGGATATCATCTTGGCCAATTAATCGTTGGGAGCGAAGGCACTTTAGCGATTGTGGTGGAAGCAGTGTTGAAGCTCATTCCTAAACCTGAATCCAAAAGGGCTGTTTCTGCTTATTTTAGGAGCATGGAAGACGCAATTACTGCTGTAAACGGAATTATTGCCGAACATATTTTCCCTGCTGCAATTGATTTTATGGATAAGAACTCAATGATTACTGTGGAAGAGTTTGCTAAATGCGGGCTAAAGACAGAAAACGAATGCATGCTGATTATTGATTTAGACGGATTTGAATCATCTATGAATCAGCAAATTCACAAAGTGAACGAAGTTTTGACCCGTAATAATGCCGCAGGAATTGAAATCTCCGATAAAGAAGATGTTTGGGAAGCCCGTCGTTCTTCCTTTGCAGCATCGGCAAGACTTGCACCCGATGTTATCTCGGATGATATTATCGTACCAAGAGAAAACCTTGCAAAAATGATAAAAAAATGTAACGAAATAAGTGCAAAATATAATTTAAAAATGTGCCTTGTAGGTCATGTCGGGGACGGGAATATTCATCCGCAAATCGCTTTAAATCTGGAAAACGATGAGGAGTTTAAGAACTATATTAGCGCAAAATCAGAAATGTATGATGCTGCTTTAAGTTTAAACGGGACAATTTCGGCAGAACACGGAATCGGTATTGAAAAACTATCTTATCTTGGAAACACAATGGATAAGAATGTTTTAGAATGCATGAAAATGATTAAACTTGCCTTTGATCCGAAAAACATATTAAACCCAGGGAAAATATTCAAATAACCAACATTCATGTTAAGAAATGTTACGCAAAATGTAACAATTTATGTAAATTTTGTTATTAATGTAAAAATAGTTGGCATTAAGTAAGTATACAAGGTATAATGGATATATATCGGGATATGAGCTTATATGTTAACAAGTAATGGAATTACATTGCAAAAAACAAATATATATGAACCCTTAGCAGAGCGTTTGGGCTGTGCTTTCACGCGGATTTCCGCCCTCGCAAATATCGGGGGGGGGGGTAAAACCCGCTCTATAATTGACTTTGGAGGCGTTTTATGTTCAGTATAAACACTAACCTCCAATCACTTATTGCACAAAATTCGCTCAAGAATTCTACGAATAAACTCAATCAGGCGATTGAGAGAATGACTACTGGATTCAAGATTAACGGAGCGAAGGATAATGCGGCTAATTATGCTATTACTACTAACATGACTACTCAGATTGGAGCGTATGAGGTTGCAGAAGAGAATGTTTCTATGGGGTTGGATTTGCTTACTACGGCAAATGATTCTTTGGACATTATCAATGACAGATTAGCCAGATTGAGAGCTTTATCTGAACAGGCGGCGAACGGGACTTACGGTGAGCAGTCACTCAAGGCTATTAATGAAGAGTGTAATGCGCTTGTAGATGAGATTAACCGTCTGTACTTAACAACAGAGTATAATGGTACTAGGTTATTTATTCAAACCGGTACTGACGGGATGAAACAAGTTTTGAGTGCGAAAGAGAGCACAACGTTCAAAGAACTCGGCATCGGGGCGAGCAGTTTTTCCGTTTATGATAAAAGCGGAAGTTTAGTTGAGAGCTATGATACGGAAGAAACAGACACCATCGGAGATTTGTTTGACGTATTGAAGTCAAAAGGATTTAATTGCAGTATTTCTAATGGTACTATTACATTGAATTCGGCTGATGATTTGTATATTGCGGGGAATCTTGCGGATGAACTGGGGATTACTACTACGAGTGCGACTTATACAGCTAGTTCAAGCCAGACTTCAAGCGGGGCGGTTACTTATACGGAAGTGATTCCTGCAACTGAGGCTACGACACTTAAAGAAATCGGGGTTAACAGTTCGTCTATTATTAGTGTTAAAGATGAAAAAGGTATTTTGGCAGGGTCATTTACTGTTAATACCACTGATACTATTAGAGGGTTATTCAGTTCGCTTTCTGCTTATGGAATAACAGGGAATATTAACAACGGAGTTATTTCGTTTACTTCAGCGGATGGAAAGTATGCGGAAGGCACAGCTTTGACTACTATTGGAGTTACGACTCAGAACGGGAATGTTATTGCAGTTACGCATAGTGTGACATCGACCACAACTGTTTCGGAGGTCTATACAGGAGTAAACAGAGCGGTTACTGTTACAAACCAGAAGACAGGAGCGGAGAAGGTGTTTACTCTGGCTCAGAATGCTACATTTGCGGATTTGGGTAATTCATTGAAGAGCAATTCTATAACTATGAGTTTGACTAACGGGGTTATTAGTTTGACAGCGTCTGATTCAGCGTTAGTTGCTAAAGGTGCGGTATTGGATTCGCTTGGTATTAGTACAAAAAATGGCGGAACTTATACGATTACGACAGGGAATACAATGACTTCTGCGCATGCGGTGAAATATACCGTGACTACTGAAAGTACTTATACGACTACAACTGTTTTAGAGCCTACTGCGGGGTTTGCCAAAGAGGTGCAGAGAATTGATACCAGCGGGTTGATGAGTGTATCAGAAGCAGCAGACAGCTATCAATGGCCAGAAGAACCTGGTACATACGCTATTAGGACTGTAGAGGATTTATACTCTATGATATTCGGTTCTCTCTGGGGGGATGAAGAAAATAGCTCTATGAGAGAAGGTTATACATATATTTTAGCAAATGACATTGATTTGAGGGAGTGGTATGAATTGATAGGGGAAGATTACTGGGCACCAATTGGAAATTCAAGAAATCCGTTTAAAGGAACTTTTGACGGGAATGGATATACTATTTCTAATCTAAAATTCGATAACTTTGAAGATGTTAATGTCGACTTCGATATATATATGGGGCTGTTCAGCCATTGCGAAGGTGCGACGATTAAGAATCTAGGAGTAGAGAATATTCAAATAACTAATACAACAGGAATGTCATATATTGGAGGACTGGCTGCTTCCTGTGTAGATTGCAGAATTGACAATTGCTATGTTACTGGGAATATAACTTCTGAAGGAGAAGACGCCTTCTCAACAGGCATTGGTGGACTTGTTGGATACATGGATAATTCTACTATTATCAATTCTTCTTCAGATGTAAATATCTCAGCCACGGCAGCCTACTCTGGCGGATTAGTAGGAGTAGGCTTTGGTAATATAAACAAATGTTATTCTACAGGAAGTATGAGTGGCTATGTAGCAGGAGGTTTAATTGGAATTCTTACTAATAGCTCTGATATAACTGACTGTTATCATACAACCGGACTCATTTCATCCTTAATAGAAGATGGCGCCCTTCTAGGAGGATTAATAGGTGGAGTTGCTGGCACTGCTGACAATAATATTACAGTAAATATTAAAAACTGCTACTCAACCTCTGATATTGTATCGAACGTAAAGAATGCATCATCTGACAATAGTATTATTGGCGGGCTGATAGCAGCAACGCAAAACGCTAATGTTAGTATATCAAACAGCTATGTCACAGGTAATATAAGCGCCAGTACCGGAGGTTATTATGGTGGAATTGTTGGAGATTTAATGGAATATTCCTATATTAGCACCGAAAATACATATCTACTCGCTTCATCTAACATTCTAACAGGAATTTGTGCTGGATATCAGGAAGCAAGTAGTGCTGTAAACATAGTTTCAATATATTGCAACCCTGATTTGGTTTCAAACTATACCGATATTCGTATTACTGACTGCACAATTACAGACCTCACATCAGGGCCTTTCACTTATAATCCGCTTCAAATCGATACCCACACGACAACTACCAGCACTACGTCTACGCTTGCAGTCAGCACAAAATTATCAGAACTTGGCATCAACAATAGCTCAACAATCAGCGGAAACGGGTTCCAGTTCGCAGTAAACGGGTCTATGACTGTTCAAGAGTTTATTAATGCATTGAAAACTAATGCAAATATAACTGCGACTCTAAACAACGGATTATTGACTCTGGCTCAAACAAGCAGTTACATAACAAGTGATGCGGGTGGGGTGTTAGCAAAATTAGGCATTAATGCTGCAAACTCATACACAGCCACTACAAAAACTCTGCTTACAAACACTGACTCTAATCAGCTCAACAGAACAGAGTCATACACTACTAAAGTAAATACAACTTCTAACAACCTAAACAGCTCAACCCTAAAAACTATGGGAACAGCTACAACCTTCGCTGATTTAGGCTACAAGTCCGGAGTTAATATTACTCTAACATCTGACGGAACAAAATCTACTATCAATATGAGCAAAGATTCTACTGTTAGTGATTTTATTACTGCTCTGCAAGCAAAAGGTATCACAGCAGGGGTAAACAATGGTATATTAACTCTTAGCGGAGATGGAATAACTAATATTTCCAACAGAATATTTAACCTTGCGACACCGACTTACACAACTGCTAACAAGTCAGTAAACACCAAATCTGACAAAATGCAATACGAAGTTACGCTTGACGATTTAGTCGGCGGAGATATTTATGCTCCCGGAGAATTCACACTCCAAGTCGGAATTTATGCAGACGAGAATTCCAGAATAACAGTCCAAACAGCGTTCTTACTTCCATCAATTGATGATTTAAGAAATATCGGACTCGGAACGGACGACTATATGAGCCAAATTGATGAGATGATTCAAACAATCACTGCACGACAAACAGAATACGGCGCCGCTCAAAACAGGCTTGAAAGTGCGTTGGAAGAAATCTCTACTCATTACGAAAATCTTGTATCTTCACGTTCAACACTCCGTGATACTGATGTGGCACAAGTTTCGTCTGATTATATTAAACAGCAGATTCTACAGCAGGCTAGTGCAACTTTACTTGCGACTGCTAACCAGACTCCGGCTTTGGCGTTGCAATTATTGTAATATCTGTATTATAATATTTCCATAGCAATCACTAATAAGGAGAAATGCATGGATATTATCATAATCAATTGTACTGTTCCAAACAAAAAAATCGCAAAGAATATTACAAAAGTTTTGATGAAACATAAACTTGCAGCATGTGTTTCTGTTGTAGATAATGTTCGTTCAACTTTCTCTTGGGACGGGGAAGTCTGTGAAGAAAAAGAAGTTTTAATGATGATTAAAACCAGACGCGCACATTACGGAAAAGTTAAACTTGTTATTGAAGACATGCACCCTTATACAGTGCCTGAGATTATTGCATTACCTATTGTTGACTGTTCGGAAGATTATTTAAAATGGCTTGTGAAAGAAACAGAATCCCAGAATTAGTACAATATTTTGAGTCATTAGGGATAGAAGTCAATATCGGAAAGAATAAAGCCCGCGGAAACAAAGGCTTGTTTAAGGCTTGCAGCAAAAACTTTCGGATTGATATAGCAAAAGGTCAGAGTAATGAAACAATACTGAAAACTCTCATACACGAATTTGCGCATTTTATTCATTATAGCTGTGATAAAACATTGAGTTCTCTGGATTTTATTATTGACAGCAAAAACCAAAATTTAGAAGAAGAATTAATAAAACTTACGGTTGAATCTATTCCAAAAGAATCCGTAGCGCCGATTTTTAACACCAAAGAAACAATCCAAAACGAAATAAAAAACGTATCCAAAACTCTAAAACAGATTTATCCCGATTTTAAAATATCAAAACCTTTTAAACCAATAGAAAAAAATATTAAAAACACCAATTTGCGTTATCTGTTAAAATATGACAGAGTCAAACTGATTGAAGGGGTTTCTACAAAAATATATTCCATTGATAATATAAATTCTTCTTTAGAAGTCCAAAGTTACTTAAAACTAAAATCATTACAACGAGCACTTAAAAGAGTGAATTCAAGGATTAACAGATTAAATAAATATTACAATTCTCCGACAGAACTCTTTGCACGTGCTTTGGAAATTTACATAACCGACAGAAATTCTTTTATACAAAAAGCTCCGGAATTAGTTAAATACTTTGATAATTCAGAGTTATCACAAATTGAAAATCTCAAAAAAATAATGCTTCAAAATTGTTAATATTTACTTTCTTTTTTTGAGAATTTAGTATAGAATAGTTCCAGAGAGCTTATAGAATTATGATAGAAAATTTAAATAAAAAAGAGAAAAAGAGTGATGCTAAACTTTTAGCATGGATTATTGCAGGTTTTATATTCATTGTCTGGTTATGTACACCGCCGGGAAACAAGTTTATGCAAATTTGTTTTTGGGGTAACAACACCAAATTTATGATTGCAAAAATGCAGCATAAAGAGGAAACTACTGCATATAAGTTTTATCGAAACAATGCAATTTATCTGGCAAAAATGGATATGAAGAAAAAAGCTTTGGAAGAAATGGACAAAGCAATTCAATCATTGCCTGCATATATGCCTGATAATATACTGGAATCTTTATATAGAGATAGAGCACAGTTGAGACTTTTCTACAAAGATTACAAAGGCGCGTTGAACGATTATACAAAAATAGCGTCATTAGAGTTTAATGATTATTTTAAACTTGCGATGCTATATAAAGTTAACGGAAATAACAAATATGCAGTACAAAATTGCAATAGAATTATCTCTATAGATTCAACCGCGTATGCAGGATATTTGTGTCTTGCAGATGTTTATGACGGCATCGGCAGACCGGATGCGTCTGTAAGAATTTTTGATTTATTAATTGACAGAGTACCCGGTCGTGCTAAATACTATGCGGATAGAGCAGCTTATAAACTTAAGACAGGAGATAAACAAGGTCATTACTTAGACATGGAAAAAGCTAGAGAATTAGCTCCGAACATGGATTTTGACTCATCTCTCGTAAAAGAAACTCTTGAACCGAAAGTATTGACGCTTACTGTTAATTAATCTTAAATCTTTATATTTAATTAATAATCTTATATTGTTTTTGTTTTAAAATATAAGTATATCAGATTTGAGGTAAAGGTAATGAAACATTCTGAATACTCTGCTGTTATTGTAGGCAGCGGTGCAGCCGGATTATATGCAGCATTAAAAATATCAAAACAAATAAGTTTACCTGACGGAGTTCTTTTAATAACAAAAGATACTATTGGAGAAAGTAATTCCCGATACGCACAAGGCGGAATTGTAGGTGTTGTTCACCAAAACAAAGGTGACAGCACTCAAATGCATATTGCAGATACTCTTAAAGCAGGTGCAGGCTTAAGCGACGAAAAAGTTGTTGAATATATTTCAGAGATTTCTGATGAAGTAATAAATGATTTAATTGATTCTGGTGTTAACTTCGACAGAAATGAAAAAGGCGAATTAAATTTCACTCTTGAAGCGGCTCACAGCTTTAGAAGAATTCTTCATTTAGGCGGTGATGCTACAGGAAAAGGTATTGTTGAAGCTCTTGCCAAAAAAGTTCTTGAAGATGAAAATATTACAGTTCTGGAAAACGCAATTGCAGTTGAATTACTTACAAATCTCGATAACGAATGTAAAGGTCTTGTTATATACAACACACTAACAGGCGAACATGAGCTTGTTTATACATCTGCAACAATTCTTGCAACAGGCGGGATGGGGCAGTTATACAAATACACAACAAACCCTGATGGAGCTACTGCTGACGGAATTGACCTTGCATACAACGCTGATGCGATTATGCAGGACATGGAGTTCATTCAATTCCATCCTACAGCACTTGCAATCAGCCCTACAAGCAAAAACAGATTTTTGATATCAGAAGCTGTTCGCGGAGAGGGAGCTAAACTTGTTGACAAATCAGGTCACGAATTTATGTCTCAATATCACGACAAACGCGAGCTTGCGCCAAGAGATATCGTTACCAGAGCAATTTATAATGAGATGAAGAAAAGCGATTCTCCAAATATGTTTTTAAATGCTTCAATTATTGATAAAGCAAAGCTTATGATGAGATTTCCGACAATATCAGGACGATGCAAAGATAACGGAATTGATATTACATCAGCTCCGATTCCTGTTGCACCCGCTGCACACTACTCAATGGGCGGTGTAAAAGCAACCGTTGAAGGCAAAACTTCAATAAGAGGACTTTATGCAATAGGAGAGGTAGCGTCAACAGGACTTCACGGAGCAAACAGACTTGCAAGTAACTCTCTTTTAGAATGCGTTGCCTGTGCTTATGAACTGACTGACTACCTGTCTTTTGCAAATCTTGAAACACCTAAAAAAATTGACGAATCAATTATGGATAAAATCAGACTTTATTCTGCGCCGATTAGCGAAATTGATTATGATACAGATAAATTAAAACAAAATCTTAAAAATCTTATGTGGGATAAAGTAGGAATTTTAAGAAACGAAAAAGATTTACAAGAAGCAAAAGAGTCTTTGGCTAAAATGGCAGAAGATTTCAAAAGAAATCGTAAATGCTTAAACAGAGACGAGTATGAATACCGTAATATGCTTACTGCAGCAAAGCTTGTCGTTGAATCAGCATTGATGAGAAAAGAATCTCGCGGAGCACACGCAAGAGTTGATTACAAACAGACAGAAGAAAAAGGAGTTCATTCAAATATAATTAAAACCGCAAATAAGGAGTTAGAATATGTTAAATAGTTTTTTTATAGAAGATCACGTTAAAAAAGCATTGGAAGAAGATATCGGCTTTGGAGATATTACAACCGATTATTTAACAAATGAAGAAGACAGAATGGCATGCGAATTAAATTCAAGAGTAGAAGGGATTCTTTGCGGTGTTAATGTATTTAAAACTGTTTTCAAAATTCTTTCTGATGATGTAAAAGTAACTTTCTATAAAAAAGACGGTGATGTAATCAACAAAGGTGATAAGCTTGCTGATATTGAAGGCCCTGCCAGATGGGTATTGATGGGTGAAAGGCTTGCTTTGAATTACATCCAAAGAATGAGCGGTATTGCGACCGAAACAAACAAATATCAAAAAGCTATCGGTGAATATAAAGCTAAGATTGTCGATACCAGAAAAACAACTCCGTTATTTAGAGCCTTTGAAAAATATTCGGTAAAAATTGGCGGCGGAAGCTTACACAGATTCAATCTTGCTGATTGCGCAATGATTAAAGACAATCATATTAAATACGCAGGTTCTTTAACTAAGGCTGTTGAAAAATTGAGACAACACATTTCACATGCACACAAAATCGAAGTCGAATGTGACACTATTGAACAGGTTAAAGAAGCTGTTGCAGTAGGCGCTGATATTATTATGCTTGATAATATGAGTAATGAAACGATGAAAGAATGTGTAAAACTGATTGACGGCAGAGCAATTGTCGAAGCAAGCGGAAATGTTAACTTAAATACAGTTCATGATATTGCAGCAACAGGTGTTGATATTATTTCATCAAGCGCAATTGTAGCAAAAGCACCTACATTAGATTTGGGACTAGACTGCAAATAAAAATTTACTTGCTATATTCCCCTCTATGATGTTACAATGGTGTACGGTGGGAGAGTATGGAGTTAACCAAATTATCTAACATATTAAAGAACAATGATATAGTTCTTGCAATAGGCTTAGTTGTAATCGTCTGTATGATGGTTATACCGCTGCCTGCTCCTATGTTAGACCTTCTGCTCACCGTTAACATTTCCCTCGCGGTTGTTATTCTGCTTGTATGCTTATACACTCAAGAACCGCTTGATTACTCATCTTTCCCAACAGTTCTATTGATTGCAACACTTTTCCGACTGGGTTTAAACGTCAGCTCCACCAGATTAATCTTACTCCACGGTCAGGCCGGGAATGTTATCAACTCGTTCGGAGAATTCGTTGTCGGCGGCAACTATGTTGTCGGTGCTGTCATCTTCTGTATCCTGGTATTAATCAACTTTATGGTTATTACAGGCGGTGCAACCCGTGTCGCTGAAGTTTCTGCTCGTTTCACATTGGACAAAATGCCAGGTAAACAGTTAAGTATCGACGCGGATTTAAACTCCGGACTCATTAACGAAGATCAGGCAAAAGAACGCAGACGTAAACTTGAACGCGAAACAGATTTCTACGGTACAATGGATGGTGCTTCTAAGTTCGTTAAAGGTGATGCAACAGCAGGTATTGTTATTACAATTGTTAACATCATCGGCGGTTTGATTATCGGAGTTGTACAGCTTCACATGAATGTACAGCAGGCATTAGGCACTTACACAATCCTAACCGTTGGCGACGGTCTTGTATCTCAAATCCCTGCACTTCTTATCTCTACTGCTACAGGTTTGATTGTTTCACGTGCAACAGGAAAAGATGAATCACTTTCAACTGATATCAAAAACGAAATGTTCTCTGACCCACGCGTTCTTGGCGTTGTTTCAGGGCTTTTAGCTACAATGGGTGTAATCCCCGGCATGCCGACAGCACCATTCTTAATTATCGCAGCTGTTGCAGGCGGTATGGCATTTATGAAAACAAAAGAAAACAAAACCATTGCCCAAACGCAGGAAGCACAGAAAATCGAACAAGAACAACAAGAAAAACTCGGAAAAAAAGAAAAACGCGCAAAAGCTACAAAAGAAAGCGTTATGGAGCTTTTAAACGTAGATACTATAGAAATCGAAGTAGGTTACAGACTTGTACAATTGCTTAATGTTGAAATGGGAGGCGATTTACTGGAAAGAATTGCCCAAATCAGACGTCAAACAGCTCTGGATTTAGGGATTGTACTTCCTTCAATAAGAGTGAGAGACAACTTACAGCTGTCTCCAAATTCATACCAAATCAAGCTCAAAGGTGTTGCGCTTGAATCAGGGGAAGTCTATCCTGAAAGATATCTTGCAATGTGCGCAGGTGACCCTGTAGGCAGTCTTGCAATAAACGGTATTCATGCCATTGAACCTGCATTTGGGCTTCCTGCTCTATGGATTGAAGGCAAAGACAAAGACCTTGCAGAAATGTCAGGATACACTGTAGTTTCAGCTTCTGCTGTTATTTCTACTCACATTACAGAAGTTATTAAAAAATGTGCGTTCGAAATCGTTTCAAGATTCGATATTCAACAACTTATTGATAACCTTAAAAAAGAAGTGTCAGAAGAATACGTTGATGACATTATGAAAGATATCTCAATAGGAGATGTTCAAATAGTGGTTCAAAATCTGCTTAAAGAAGGGGTAGCAATCAGAGACCTCAAAACAATTCTTGAAACAATCAGCTTGCAATCGAAAATCAACAAAAATCCGAATTTCTTAACGGAACACGTAAGACAGGCTCTTTCCAGAAATATTTGCAAACAAAATCTTGCTGATACAGGAGATTTATATGTTATTACACTTTCTCCTGATATCGAAAATACTATTGCAAAAGGTGCAAGCCCGGACGGTACAAGTGTTACGCTTGACCCTTCGTTTACAAGAATGTTATTTGATAAGATGAATATAGAACTGGAAAAAGCAATTACGGCAACAGGAAATCAGCCTGTAATCCTATGTTCTTCACCTATAAGACTTCTTTTTAGAAAGCTTGTAGAAAGAACATATCCGCAAATCGCAATTATGTCGTATAATGAAATCAGTCCAAATGTTAAAGTAAAATCAGTCGGATTAGTCAAGGCATCATAAATATTATAAGAGAGGATAAAAATGAGAGAATTAATTAAGAAAGAACAGCTTGTAACAATCGTTCCACAAGATTTTAAAAACTCTAACAAAGGAAAAGTCTTAGACGTTAGTCTTGATGGATTCAAAATGGAACTAAAATACAAGCCTGAAGGACTTATCAAAGACCATATATGTGATTTTTATTCTCTTACAGATAACGGATATCTCTATTTTGAATCATATATCCAAGAAGTTGTAAATAACGTCGTCTCAATTGCAAACCCTGTAAAACACAGATTCTTGCAGCGTCGTAAGTTTACTCGTATTAAATTCCTTGAAAATCTTGAACTTGTATGGGAAGACACCGTTCACAAAGTTCGTTCTCTTGACCTTTCTGCGGGCGGTATGAAACTCAGAACAGAAGAAAATATTGACATCGAAAAAGAATACAAAGTTTGTATTAAACTTAGTGATGAACAAGAAGTTAAATGTAAATATCAGCTTATCAGAGTAGAAAAAGGCGATAGCGGTCTTTATACAATTTCAGGAAGATTCACAAACCTGAGCAATATCGATAAAATGACTTTAATTCAATTCTGTATGAAAAAAGACATGGAGAACCTTAATAAGTAATGGAACATTCCGTAAATATCCGTACATTTTTTATAATGGTTACGATTCTTGTGATAGGTACAGTTTCTATAACAAAAATAGGAACAATTGATGCGCATTCTGTTATGGCAACAAGCGTTATACTCGTACCTGCAATTGTTGTAATGGGATTTTTGGGACAAAAAATCGGAGAAATTATGGATAACCCTAAAAACAAAGCAGACGCAGATTACAAAATTGCGGTTCTTAATGCTTTGAAAAAAATGGACAAATCTATTTCTTTACAGGAATTAAACGAAAAACTTACAAAAACAGTTGCGGAACCGGATGCTCCCGAAGTTGAAGCAGATGATTTAGATGTTTAAGAAACTTTACATTAAACGCAATTATTCACATCGAAATATCTTTATATAGATATAGTATAGTGTGAAGGTGTTATTATGGTTCAAAATATTGGAAACCAACAAAATGCTTATGGCTCAATAAACAAAATCGGTACAACCGAAAACGGCAGAGCTGTTTATCAGATTATTGACGGAAACGGACAGGAAGCAGGCAAAATGTCTATTCCGCAAAAAGACTGTGATGTATTTGAAAAATCATATAAAGATATTCTTGAAACAGCACCTAAAATTCAAAAATTTGCAGAAAAGCACTCATCTGAAGAATCCCGAAAGAAACTAAAAAAGACTTCGAACTGGATTACAGGAATCTGTGCCGCAGTCGGAGCCGGAGTCGGAATATTTAAAACAACAAATCTAAAAACCTGGAAACAAATATTATGCACAACAGGCGGCTTAATAGCAGGTCTTGCGGCCGGAATAGGTATTTCATTTGCACTAACAAGCCCTCCGGGCATAATGAAATTTAACAAAGCTACCCAAAATATTTCTAAGCTTGATATTCAAAAAATAGAATAAGAATTATGCACTAATTGCACGCTGATACATTAATCGTTTTCTTAAAGCAAGCGGCAAAGCTTTTGTTTGCATTCTTTGTTCAATCAATCCTGCAAGAGCTGAATCCATTCTTGATTCGATATTACTTGAGGCTCGACGTGTTGTAGATGATGTATCATTAAATACAACAGATAAAACATTGCCGTCATATTTACTGTTTTTCTCAATAACTTTTTTATCGGTTAATGATTCAACCGGTTCCGGTTCTTCTAATAAACAAACTTCAGATTCTGTCGGTTCTAATAAAGTAAAATCTTCATTAACATTATCCAATAAATCTATGGAGGCTGTATTTTCTTCTAATAAATTTAATCTCTTATTTTTCATGCTCTCTCCATATATCCTATTACGTACTTATGTATATATAAAGTATACATCGATTAAATAATTGCCTTTTTTGTTACAAATATTTACATTAGACATCTTCCTTTAAGAAACGAACAAAATAAGAAGAAAAAGCCGGAATAGTTGTAAGTATGATTATAGTGTTGATAATACCGAATTTCTGGGCAATATAACCAAGTCCTGATAAACATAATGCGACTGTTCCCCAGCAAAAACCGTTTACAAATCCTGCTGCTATACTTTTGTATTCGGGAAGAGTTCTTTGCGCCCAAACCAGAACTACAGGTTGTGCAAGCATTGTTGTAAAACCTATTATTCCAAATACTATCATTGATGCGACTGGCATTGTTTTATAAATCATTGCAAACAATAGCATTAACGGGAAAGTTGCCCACATTGAAAAATAAATTATCGGTTTTGAACCAAATAACTTTTCAACACGCGGACTTAAGAATGAACCGATAGATCCTGCAAATACAAACAAAAATAGAGCAAAGCCTATGTAAAACGGTGAATAATTCATTGATTTCCACAAGAATGGAAGTAAAATACAAGAACTATTTGTAACAAGAGACTTCATCATAGCAATTAACATTAAGTAATTCATCTGACGATTAGAAAGAATCTCTTTGAATGATTTTAAAAATTCTTTATGTTTTGGCGGCTCTGCTGACTTTGAGAGTTTTGGAACAAATAAAAACATCATTGCAGCGAGAGTTAAGCCTAAAACAGAGGTATAAGAAATTTTATCTAAACCCGCAACCTGAGTAATGTAAGCCGCCAAAAGAGGCCCGAGGGCAAAACCTAATGAGCCCATGCTGACAAAAAAGCCCATATTATTAGAGCAATTTTTACCTGAGAAGAAATTTATAAACCCCATTGATTGCGGATGAAAAAAGCTGCCGCCAAGACATCCGAGAATCATAAACAGAGTTAATAAGGGAACATTTGGAGCTGATGGAGCAAGCGGAATAAAAATTGATGCCAATATCAGGCCCCAAAAAACAAAAATTCTTTTATTAATATTATCAGCAAAGAATCCGAATATCGGCTGAAGCATATTTGAACAAATTTGAGTAATTGCAACGAGTACTGTTGCCAGAGCCATTGTAAAGTTCAATTTTGCTGCAATAAACGGCATAAGCGGATTCAAAAACCCGCCGTACACATCACAAACAAGATGTGCAAGACTTAACCAGATTATTGAAGTTTTACAATTTCTAACTATATAATCCATAAATTTGATTATATTTCAAGAGTACAGAACAATCAATTATCCATATGATAAAAAAGTTAAAATATGAGTTATAATAATATTATGAGTTCAAAACCGGAAGATACAATTCTAAAAATGGTCGGGTTGGAACTCATGTTCCTTACCCCCGATAAATACAGTAATACAGAAGGTATTACTGCTGTTGAATTGGCAAAACTTGTAAATTATCCCGTTGATGAGGTTAAAAAGAAACTCCAAATTTTAAAAGAAAAGGGGATTGTGAGGGTTCGCGGAAACAACCCTAAATACTGGCTTTTTGATGAATATAATTTCCAGCGTCTTGATGACGATGATGATATATTCCATTTGTTATGTAATTTTGAAGATGTAGATTTTGATAAGTATTTCTCCTGGGGAAAGTAAGTTGTACTTTTGCTGTCTTTGATGTACTATCCTAGTTAAGGGAGAATTAAAGAATGAAAGCACAATTAGAAAATATTTATAATTCAGCAAAAGCAGATATTGCCCAAGCACAATCAATTAGTGATATTGATGAGATTAAACTTAAGTATTTAAGCCGTAAAGGTGAATTTAATTCTATCAAAAAAGGTTTAAAAGACTTGTCTGACGAAGAAAAAAGAACTGTAGGCGCATTTGCAAACCAAATTACACAAGAGTTGGAAGGACTTTTAAAAGAAAAATTTGATGCTTTCTACCAAAAAGAATTAAACGAGAAACTTCAAAAAGACAGAATTGATATAACTTTAAGCGGTAAATATATTCCTCAAGGAAAAGTTCATCCGCTTACATCTACAACAAACGAGATTGTTTCAATTTTCCAAAGCTTAGGATTTTCGGTTGTTTCACCGGAACTTTCTCCTGAAGTTGAAACAGAATACTATAACTTTGATATGCTTAATGTACCAAAAGACCATCCGGCAAGAGATGTTCAGGATACTTTCTACCTTAAAGATATGCCGAATGCAGTATTAAGAAGCCAAACTTCAGGTGCGCAGGTTCATATTATGGAACACCAAAAACCACCTATTAAAATTATTGCACCTGGAAGAGTTTACAGAAACGAAAATGTCAATGCCCGTAAAAACAACTTCTTCCACCAGATTGAAGGTTTGTATGTTGATAAAAATATTACTTTTGGCGATTTAAAAGGTGTATTAAACGAATTTATCAGAATATATTTCGGTTCTGCACGTCCGACAAGATTTAGAAGCAGTTTCTTCCCATTCACTGAACCATCAGCAGAAGTTGATGTTCAATGTATTATGTGTCAGGGCAAAGGCTGCCGTACTTGCAGCGGAACAGGCTGGTTAGAAGTTTTAGGCTGCGGTATGGTTGATGTAAACGTACTCAAAGGGGTAGGAATTGACCCTGAAGTTTACTCAGGATTTGCTTTCGGAATGGGTGTTGAAAGATTATCAATGTTAAAATATGCAATTGATGATATTCGATTATTCTTCAATAATGATAAGAGATTTTTAGAACAGTTCAAGTAAATAAAAAGGTCGGATTTATAACCGACCTTTTTTATTTCTTCTTTTTAAAAGCATTTATTGTTAATTCTACAACCTTACCCAAGCCATATCCTATCAAAAACCCTAGCGGCAGTGGTGTTATAAGACCGACAAGCGCACCTATCAGAGGAATATCTTTAACAGACATGTCTTTTATGCTTTTATGTCTAACCTCAGTACACTTATGCATCAAAACATCTTTTTTCTGTTTGATTGGCTTCAAGGGTTTCTGTAAGTTAGAGAATGTGCTATTTATTTTCGTTATTCTCATAGCAATATTATTACACAAACATTTTGTTTATGCTAAAATCATGGCATTGATACTTAAAAGAAGGAAGTACAAATGACAGAACAAACAAAAGAACCTATCTCTGCCAGAGAGACTATAAGACAAACAAGAATACAAAAACTTGCAGAACTGGCTGACAAAGGAATTAATCCATATCCTTATGTGTTTGAAAAAGATGCAGATGCAGCTTTCTTGCAAGATAAATACAAAGACCTTCCTGCAGGCGAAGAAACTGAAGATGCTTACTCCGTTGCAGGTCGTGTTATGGCTATCAGAAATACAGGCATGTTTATCGACTTGATGGATACTACAGGAAAAATCCAGATTTTCTCACATAAAGAAAATATGGATCCTGAAATGGTTAAAACACTTAAACTTGTTGATATCGGTGATGTTTTAGGATTCCACGGAACAATCAGAAGAACACCTAGAGGAGAACTTTCTGTAAAAGCAACAAGCTTTAAAATTCTTTCAAAATCACTTCTTCCGCTTCCTAACAAACAAATCAGCGAAGAAAAATTAGAACAATTAAAATCACACCATACTATGTCTGATACAGAAACTAAATATCGTCAAAGATATTTGGATTTGATTGTTAACGAAAGCACAAGAGATACTTTAAGAAAAAGAAGTTTAATTATCCAAAAAGTTCGTGAATATCTATATAATCAAGGGTTTATCGAAGTTGAAACACCTATGCTTCACACACAGGCATCAGGTGCTAACGCAAGACCTTTCACAACTCACCACAACGCACTTGATATGGATTTAACTCTGAGAATCGCTCCAGAGCTGCACCTAAAAAGACTTATGGTGGGCGGTTTGAACGAGAAAATCTTTGAACTATCAAGATGTTTCAGAAACGAAGGTATTGATACTCGTCATAACCCTGAATTCACTATGATTGAACTTTACCAATCTTATGTTGATTACAACGAAATGATGGCATTGACTGAAAACCTTGTAGCTTATGTAGCTCAAGAAGTTTTAGGCACAACAAAAATTCAATACGGAGAAAACGAAATCGATTTAACTCCGCCTTGGGACAGAAAAACTATGATTGGCGCTATCAAAGAAAAAACAGGTGTTGATTTTGGCGAATTCTTTACTGCGAAAGAAGCTTTTGATAAAGCAAAGGAAATGCACGTAGAAGTTGATGAAGAAATGAACTGGGGTCAGGTAATCGAAGCTGTGTTCGAAGAAAAAGTTGAACCAGGCTTGATTCAACCTATTCACATTATCGACTACCCTCGTGAAATTTCACCGCTTGCAAAAGTTCATAGAGATAATGACAGATTAACAGAGCGTTTCGAAACCCGTGTTAACGGATGGGAAATCGCAAACGCGTTCTCTGAACTGACTGACCCTATTGACCAGCGCCACAGATTCGAAGCTCAGGCTTTAGCTAAGGCTAACGGTGATGAAGAAGCAATGGAAATCGATGAAGATTACATTAATGCTCTTGAATACGGCTTAGCTCCAACAGGCGGTATGGGAATGGGAATCGACCGTTTGGTAATGCTGCTTACAAACTCACCTACAATCAGAGATGTAATCGCATTCCCGACATTGAAAAAAGTAGAAAATTAATTATAAGGGCGGAGCCTAAAGGCTCCGCCCCCTATTTATACTATGCAAGAACACAATTTTATAAAAATAATAAAAGAGCAAACAAAAAGTGAATTTTTAGGTGATGACTGCGCACATCTTGAAATTTTCGGGATTGTAGTTACTCAGGATAATTTTGTTGAAAATATTCATTTTAAAAGAGACTGGGCAACACCTTTTCAAATAGGATACAAAGCAGCTGCTGTTAATATCAGTGACATTTTAGCTTCAGGCGCAAAGCCTGAGTATATTACGGTCGGGCTTTCTATGCCTGATTTGGGTGAAGATTTTGTTAAAGAACTCTATAGGGGAATTGAAGCAGGGTCTTATGGTGCAAAAGTTATCGGCGGAGACATTACGGGGAGTAAATATATTTTTATTTCAATTACTGCTATTGGAAGTACCAACGGAAGAAAAATATCCTCACGTAAAAATGCTAAAGAAGGTTATGTTGTAATAACCTGCGGAGAATACGGCAAAAGCAGTCAAGGGCTAAAAGAGTTGTTTGATGGGGTAAAAGATTCGGAATCAATTAAAGCTCATCTTGAACCACAATTGAACGTGAAATTCTCTAAACAGATTTCAGAACAAATTACAGAAGATTACGCGATGATGGATACATCTGACGGATTAACTGATGCATTATTTCAGATTGCGCAGGCAAGCGGAGTTACAATTAAAACTGATTATATTGAAGGCATGTTTGGCGCAGAAGACTATAATTTAGTTGCAGCCGTTCCAGAGAAATTTTTAACTAAAATCCAAGGCTACAAAATTATAGGAAAAGTTTTCAAGTATGAAGATGCTCCGTTAGTAATCGCAGATAAAAAATATAAAACTTATGATGAATTGAATTTATACAATCACTTTGGAGAAACAAAATGACAAATTTTTCAGTAATAATAACAGCAGGCGGAACTTCTTCCCGCTATGGTAATAAAAACAAATTATTAGAACTAATTGATGATAAAACCGTAATTGAACATACAGTTTCAGCCTTTCTGGGGTTTGAAGAAGTTACGGAAATCATTATCCCGACAAATCAATCAATAAAAGAGGAAATCCAACATTTGTTAACAGATTCGCGTATTAAAATCGTTGAAGGCGGAGATACAAGACAAAAATCAGTTTTTAAAGGTTTACAAGAAGTCCAAAATGACTACGTAATAATCCATGACGGAGCAAGACCGCTTGTTCAAGAAGGTGTAATATCTCAAACAATGGATTTGGTTAAAATAAAAAATGCAGTATCTGTTATGACAAAAACAACAGACACTATTAAAGAAGTTGATGAAAATGGCAGAATCATTAAAACAATCGACCGTTCAAAACTATATAACACTCAGACTCCGCAAGCATTTAAGACTTCTTTAATAAAAGAAGCCCACGAAACCTTAAAAGATTATAATTTCACGGATGATGCTTCTATGTTGGAAGAACTTAATAAAGATGTTTATATAATAATCGGAAGCTACACAAATATTAAAATCACAACAAAAAGTGATTTGGATTTTGCAAAATTATATGTATAAT
>JAMPIM010000029.1 GCA_023662705.1 Candidatus Gastranaerophilales bacterium
TTTTCAATAGTTCTAGCATGACTTCTCCTTTTATTTATTTGATTGTATTATACCAGAAACAGAAATTACGTTACATAATTTTACATAACAAGCAATTTCCTTAATAAAAAAAACTTTATATAACTGAGGGATATTATGGGAAAAGCACAACTTATAGAAGCAGTAGCAAAGTTTTTTGTCAAACCCGGCAAAAGTATTTTAGCTCACACTAAACCAAAAGCAATTGAAACATTCACCTGCTCAATGGAAGGCGGAAAACTAACTCGTGAAGCAGAAGCCTCATTGGGAGATGCCTCTCTTTTTGTTGAAGAATTATTAAAATCGCAGCAAAGCGGTGCAAAAAACGAAATATTTGCAATGTTTGACAAATTAGCAAGCGTAAAAACTATACAAAACCGTCCAAAAGGCGCAATGTCAATTTATACAAAACTTGAACGCGGTCTTGGGAAAGCGGAGAACCAAACCTTTACATCGATTCAAGATGCAGTCGCATGTATTGAAGACGGTATAGGCTCGCGCGTAATAACCAATTCTTTGGAAAAATTAAGCCCTGCAAAAATCGAAACAATGATTGCAAATCAAAAACTTTCAACCGAAGAAGCTAATCTTTTAAGAAAATATATTTATCAGGAACCTATGTCCGCAGCAGAAGCCAACAAAGGATTTGAACTATTTGAAGAATTCGCACGTCCTCTTGTTGAAACCCGTTCTAAAGAAGTTGTGGACCAATTAACGCTGGGTATTCTTAAAAACCGAATAACCAAAGGAGAAACAACTCTTCAAGAACTCGAAACAAGCGGTCTCTTTAGAGATGATTTAATCAAACGGTTAAAAAGCGAAGATGTTTTACCGATTAACATTACCGAAATAAATAATTACCGCGGCCCTCACGGATTAGCGGAATTCAGTAACAATCAGATTCGACAGCTTGCAATGGCTTTAGGAGAAGACTCCGGAGTTGTTATCATTTCCGACGCAAGAGGATTAAGCGGCAGGTGGCCTGATAAGCAAATAGAAAAACTTTCCTCAAAATCAATTAAAAATTCGGGATACAGAACCGCTCAATTGAATGTTGTTCACAAAAACGGAGCTCTTGGAGAAATCCAATTCAGAGGAGAACAAACAAATATTATAGGTGAATATGAGCACATAGCATACGATTTGAGACAAGGCAAAAATACACTTGGGGAAAGTTTTAACGAATTCAAAGAAGCTGTTACTAAATTAAGCGATGATGAATACAAAATTTATAACCAATACCTTGAAGGCTGTTATAATTACTACAATAGAATAGAATTAGGGCTTCCTGCCGTAAAACCGCAGCTTCCGTCCCAATTTCCGAAAGTTCTTTCGGAAGAAAGCATGAAAGCATTACACGAAGCTGACCATGCTTTACAAAAAGAACTTGAAGTCGGTTTTGTCAGACATTTTGAATGCGCAGCATAGTTAAAAAGGTAAAAATATGATAAAATATAATAACTATTTGAATAACATAAAAATACAACCTTGGACTAAAGGCGGCAAAAAAATGGACTTATCTTCAGAACTGGATAAAATAATTGAAATCATAAAAGGCAGAGTTGAGCGCGAAATCCCTGACAAAGGATTCTTCAGAGACTTTGCAGAAAACCTTGAAGCAGGCAAACAACCTGACTTTTTCGGAAGCAATATAGCTCTATTTGTTGAACGCGATGCAGAACGCGACGGCAGAGCATTTTTAGGAGTTTCAGTACTACACCCGCAAATCAGGATGGATGCAACATCCTATCTGATGAATGGAGACAGAGAAACTATTCTTAAGTTTCTCCAAGATCCTCAATTAAAAGAAAAATTACAAAAAAATATATTAAAACTTTCGGATTCACTTAAAGACGTAAGATAGATAGTGAAAAAGCGGCGGGTGTTGTTTCACAACACCCGCCGCTAAACTTTATATCGCCGAAGCTCCCGACACAATTTCCACAAGCTCTTGTGTAATAGCTGCCTGACGAGCTTTGTTATAATCAACCGTCAAAGTCGAAATCATTTCTTCCGCGTTATTGGATGCCGCTGACATTGCAGTCATACGAGAGGCAAGTTCACTGGCATTTGCTTCAAGAAGCGCCTGAAAAATAGAATTCGTAATAAACATAGGAACCAACTGCTGCAAAACGGCATGAGCAGAAGGTTCAAACTCCATTACAGGGTCAAGTTCGTGCACCTCTGCTTTTTCTATCTCAACAGGCAAAACTTCCCAATCAACAATATTATAAGACATCATATTATTAAAATGAGTTGTAATAATATCAATTTTATCAATCTCGCCATTAACAAAATCCTCTGCAATATCTTCCGCAATTATATTAGCTCCTGTTGCAGTAGGGTCATTCGCAACACTGATATAACCTTCACGTAATTCGTAATTACCTGCTTTATGCCTAAATCCTGAAACGGCCTTCTGCCCAACAGGATAAATAACTGTTTTAATACCTTTTTCAGTATTTTCTTTTATACGTTTCAAAGTAGTTTTGATTATATTAGCATTGTAAGCACCTGCTAAACCTTTGTTTGAAGTAATTACAAGCAAACCTTCCGTTTTAACTTCACGTCTTTCAAGAAGCACAGGATAATTATCCAGTCCGCGGGTAACTTTCAAACCTGCAGTCGAATACTCGCCGACAGTCGCCAGCATTCTTCTGAATAAATGTAATAATTCATCAGAAAACGGTCTTGAAGCCTTAACAGTATTTTCAGCTTTCTTAACCTTTGCCGCTGCAACCATCTTCATTGCTTTGGTTATTTTTTTAGTGTTTTGAACACTTGATATTCTGCTTTTAATATCTTTTAAGTTTGGCATTTTTTAACCTTTAATAACTAACTTTTTTTCTTAGATTTTGTAAATCCGCCGATACCAATAGATAGTGCTACAATACCAAGAAGTATTTTTGCAAAATCGAATTCATCGATTACCGTTGATACAAAACAGTAAAGACCAACAATAATAAATAAAATATTAAGCACTTTGTCGGAAATAATGGTTCTTCCGTGTTCTTTAGCACAAATCACTACTTCTGAATCTTTATCAATACATTCAAGACAAAGTCCTTTTCCGCAGATTTTGCAAACGCCAAATGCGTCTCTATCGTGGTGGTTATAGCATTTCATAGGTTCATCCTCCTTATAAAGTTTTCACATAAGTTTCAAGTTCGGATTTCAAAGCCTCTTTGTCTTCATCAGACAACTTATCGCCTTCATTTAATCTTTTATTCAATTCAGGCATAGCTGCTTCAAAATGCTCAAACCAACCGGTTTTAAAATCACTGATTTTCTTGTTATCAACTTCATCAAGGAAACCTTCGTTAGCCGCAAACAAAATTGTTACCTGCTGAGCAACTGACAACGGTTTGTACTGAGGCTGTTTAAGAACTTCTGTCAACTTTTGACCTCTAAGAAGCTGTTTCTTAGTTGCAGCATCCAAATCAGAAGCAAACTGAGCAAACGCCTCCAATTCTCTGAATTGTGCAAGGTCAAGACGAAGTTTACCCGCAACCTGTTTAATACCTTTAGTTTGAGCTGCACCACCTACACGTGATACAGAAATACCAGCATTAATCGCAGGTCTCACACCTGAGTTAAACAAAGATGTTTCCAAGAAAATCTGACCGTCAGTAATTGAAATTACGTTTGTTGGAATATACGCAGAAACGTCACCTGCTTGAGTTTCAATAATCGGAAGCGCTGTAATACTTCCGCCGCCCAATTCATCAGACAATTTAACTGCACGTTCCAATAACCTTGAGTGAAGATAGAATACATCCCCAGGATAAGCTTCACGTCCAGGAGGTCTTTTAAGAAGCAATGACATTGCACGATAAGCCTGTGCGTGTTTTGTCAAATCATCATAAACAATCAGAACGTGTTTACCTTGTTCCATAAACTCTTCTGCAATAGCAACACCCGCAAACGGTGCGATATATTGAAGCGGAGCAGCTTCGTTAGCTGTTGCTGAAACAATGATTGAATAATCCATTGCACCGTGTTTTTCAAGCGTTTTAGCTAACTGAGCAACAGTCGAAGCCTTTTGACCAACAGCAACATAAATACAGATTACATCTCCGCCTTTTTGGTTCAAAATTGTATCAATTGCAATAGCAGTTTTACCTGTTTGTCTGTCACCGATAATCAATTCTCGCTGACCGCGTCCAATCGGAGTCAAAGCATCAATTGATGTCAAACCTGTTTGTAGCGGTTCGTGTACAGATTTTCTTGCAACAATCCCCGGAGCTACTCTTTCAATCGGACGGGTTTTATCGGTAATAATTTCACCTTTACCGTCTATCGGTGCACCTGTAGGGCTTACAATTCTTCCTATTAAAGCATCCCCTACCGGTACTGAAGCAATTCGTCCTGTTGTTTTTACAGCCATACCTTCTTTAATATGAGTGTATTCACCAAGAATTACAACCCCGACATTGTCTTCTTCAAGGTTTAATGTAATACCAAGAGTACCTCTTCCGTCAACAAACTCAACAAGTTCGTTTGACATAACATTTCTTAGCCCGTAAATACGAGCAATACCGTCACCTACTTCCAGAACGCTTCCAACATTGGAAACTTCGGCTTTAGCTTCGTAGTTTCTGATATTCTCTTTTAATATAGAGCTGATTTCATCAGGATTTATTACTGCCATTTTTCTCCCTACCCTTTTATCATATTTTTACTTAAATCATCGAGTTTATGACGAATACTATTATCAATAACAGTTTCATCAATATTAAAAATTAACCCTGCAATAATATCGTTATCAACATTCCAATCAACAACAACATCTTTGCTTAATCTTTCTGCAATCTTATTTTTAATATCATTCTTGCGTTCATCCGCTAAATCAATAGCCGATGTAACTCTAATACGCGCAATATTTTTAATTCTTTCAAGTTCTTTTTCAAACTCAACAGCAATCTGAGAAATAATATCAATTCTTTTTCTCAAATTAAGTGCATACAAGAAATTATAAACAATAGGCATTACATTATTTTGGAAAAGTTTGCATAAAACAATTTGTTTCTCTTCCACAGATACCGACGGATTATTAATAACATTTGATAACTCTTCGGAAGAATCGATTGTTTCAGCGATTTCCTTCAAATCATCAAGAATATCTTCTTTGGAAATATTTTCATCTTCCTGAGCAAGCTCCATCAAAGCTTGCGCCCATCTCTTAGAAACGAGTTCGCAATTTTGTGTTTTCATAGTTGAACCCCTTCTATTGCATTAATACTTTCTTCAATTAATTTATCATGCAACCCCTGATTTGCATTCAATTCGTTTAGAATTTGTGATTTTGCTACTTCTACAGAAGCAAGAGCAGCTTTTTTAATTAAATCATTTTTCAAAATCATTCTGCTGTTTTCAATTGCTTTACCCGCATTATCACGGATAACAATTACATTCTTTTCAGCATCCTGAACAATTTTTTCCCCGACAAGCTTCGCATTTTCTTCTGATTTTGTTAATATTGACTCAATTTCTTCTTCAATATGAGCCATACTTTCTTCAATAGCAGTTAAACGGGTTTCAGATTCAGCCTTAACAGTCTTTGATTCTTCAATCTCAGATTCAACAGTTTCGCGAGATGCCTCTAATTTACCCCTTACATCCATTTTAGCCGCAAGATAAATTATGATAGACAAAAATATTATGAAGTTGAATAAATTTGTTCTTGCTATATAACTTACTATTTCTTCAAACATTATTATTTACTTCCCCATAATACTTCATTAACTTTGTTATCATCAAAACCGTTAACTTCGCTTCTGTATCCGATAACCTTTTCAACAATATCATTTGCCAATCCTGTCATTGAAGATTTAAGCCCGTTTTTGACATCATCAGAAAGCCTTTGTAATTCAGCTTTTGCCTGCTCTACTTCATTCTTAGCAGAATTTTGAGCTTCTGTAACCATTTCAGACTTTTGATTTTTGTAACCATCAAGAGTTTCAACATACTTTCCGCGGGCTTCATCTTTAGCACCTGCAAGCTGTTCTTCTTTCTGATGAGTCAACTCTTCTGATTTTGCATTGTTTTCATTAGCGGAATTATAGTTTCCGTCAACAAAATTCTTACGCTCTTCCATAATATTCAAGATAGGCGCATACAAAATCTTGTTCATCAAGAAGACAAACACTATAAAAGATATAATTGTTACTAGAAAAGTAGCGTTAAACTCCATTATAAATCAATTACCCCATCATACCTGATAATTTCATTGCGATAACAAGAGCGTAAATCGCACAAGCTTCTGCAAGAGCAGCACCAACAAGGAAGAAACCAACTGCTTTACCTGCGATTTCAGGCTGTCTTGAAATAGCATCCATCAAACCTTTTGTTGCAAAACCGATACCAAGACCTGCACCGATTGCACCAAAACCCATTGCAATACCTGCACCTAATTGTGCTAAATCAGAAATTGTTTTTACTTCTTCCATGTCGTTCTCCTTCTTATTTTTTACTATTAATGCTCTTCATTCACGGCTGTTGCAATATAAACAGTAGTCAGCATCGTAAATACCAACGCCTGCACACATGCAACCAATATTTCAAAAAACATAATCGGCAGAGGCAATCCCCACGCACAAAGACCCAATAGAGCCGTAATAAGGATTTCGCCCGCCAAAATATTACCAAAAAGTCGTAATGCAAGGGTTAAAGGCCTTGTGATTAATTCCAAAATTTCAACCAACATTGAAATTATTCCCACAAACGAAAATTCGTGCAATAAAAATTTACCCTTTTTCTTAATCAAACCTGCAATTACATAATAAACAAGTACAATTACTGCAAGCCCCGCAGTCAAATTAATATCATTAGTCGGCGAAGCCATCTCACCGTGTTTAAGTTCAATCATTTTTAAAGGAAGCTGCCCCATAAGGTTAGCTGTCACAATAAACAAAAACAGAGAAGCAATAAGCGGGAAATGCTTTCTTCCGCCTTCATGAATCATTCCGTTAATAAGATTATTGAAATATCCTAAAATTGATTCAAACACCAACTGCAATTTAGACGGAAAAATTGATAATTTTCTTGTTGCAATAAAAGAAACAATAAGCAAAAAAGCCATTGCAGCCCACATTGTCACAAGTGTATCCATATTAAAGGACATATTGTGTCCCATAATAACTCTATCTACAATCCAATGTCCTTCGCTCATTGAACCTGCCCCTCTTCTTTCTCTTTCAAATCTTAACACAAATTGTAAAGTTTTGCAACGATAGATTAGATTTCAATCATAAAAGTCACAGGACCGTCATTAACCAAAGCAACATCCATCATTGCACCGAATTTACCATGCGCTGTTTTTATACCGTAAGACGCAACTTCTTCAATAAATTTTTCATACAGCTCATTTGCGATTTTAGGTTCTGCTGATTTATCAAAACTCGGACGCGTACCTTTTTTGCAATCACCGCAAAGAGTAAACTGTGAAACAATAAGCATTTCACCGTTAACATCAATCAGAGAACGATTCATTTTATCATTATCATCAGGAAATATTCTTAAACCCGTAATCTTTTTAGCAGATTTCTGAACCTGTTCCAATGTATCGCCCTTTTCAATACCGACAAGAGCAAGAATTCCTTTATCAATCGCCGAATACAACTCTCCGTCAATTGTAACAGATGCATTTTTAACCCTTTGTATTAAAACTTTCATTTACTTCTTTTATCCTTTTTTCAGCATTATTATAATACTCAGAAATCTTATTACATATATTTGTCACGGTTTCAACATCAAATTTCTGAACCATTTTCATCTCATAATCCAAATCAATTCTATCTGATGTAGTAATAAAATCAAATAACTTTGACTTTTGAGTAAAGTCAACAGATAGCGAGATATAGCATTCAGAAAGCTTTTTCAAAGCTTTTAATACTTCTACCGTAGCATTCCTATATCGTTTCAAATCATTGTTGAGCGCTTTCACATAACGCTTACCTTCATCTATTAATTTTTGAGCCTCTTTAAGTTCTGCAAATTTTGAATCTAAATTAGTTAAAATTTTCTCTTTATTATACTTAAATTCAGACTCTAAATTAATATTCTCAATCTGCTCTGAATCCTCCAATGCCACTTCCAGATTCATATTCTCAAACCCGTCAAGCTGAGCACCGACCAGTGATGTATTTATATATTTTCTATCGTTAAACTTATGCGCAAATTCCTGAAGCGGAGCAACAAAAGCCGCATAAACAGCTTCTGTCGGAATCATTTCACCCGTAATACCTTTAACAAAATGCAAAGAATTATTCAAATTAGTTAAACGTCTTTGAGCAGCCTGTTTTCTTTTTTCTAAATCAGGAGAATTAGAAAGTGCATTTGCAAAAGCTTCAAAATCTTTTGCCGTAATCTCCCAATTTCCGCTATCCGGATTTTTTGCACAAACCAAATCCTTATACGCAGAGTCTTTACTGTAACACTGCCCTTCGATATAAGCCAAATCCTGACCGACAAGAATAATTTTAGAACACCCCAGTATTCTCGCTGAATTTAAAACCGTATAAGAAACCGTTCCTTTTGAAAAATATTCATCAATATTTTCTCCGCAAATCTCTGCCCAAAACTTATTTATAGGAACATTAGAAGCAATATGCGAAAATCTGCGTTTAAATTCAAACTTTCTTAAATTAGGATTGGAATAAGGCTCGGTTATAAAATAAACATCTTTTAAATCCACTCCCGCAAGCTGTTTGGAAGAATCAAAAGTTTCAATAATTGATAAAAAATCAGGTTTTATTCCGTTTGCATTCAATGTTTTTAAAGCAGTTCCCACTGCAAACAAAATATATTTATCCCTATATTTTTTAAGCGTTTCTATATTCCTGTCCAAAGTCGGCCCGGCTGAAACCACAACAGCAGTTTTACCCTTATAAGCATCCTTAAAATGTGCAAGAGGAGTTTCTTCAAACAAATTACGAATGTTCTTCAAAAGCATTTTCAAAGAGGGATAAAACTTTTCTTTTGTGTATTTTAAATCTAAACTGTAAGCACCAATTGTATCTTTCAATCTTCCTACAAGTTCTTCAAAACCTTCTGTTTGCATCTGCGTAGGCAAAGTTAGCATCTCAGGGGTATTCTGCATGCCTGATTTTTGATGAATAGCAAGCGAAACTTCGTCATAATCAGTACATACAAAAACATTCGGTTTCAAGAAATCATTAGAAAAATCAACAAGTGATAAAACAATTTTCAGAATATTCAAATCAGGTTCGTATAAAATAACCGCACCCTTTGAGTTTAGAGCTGTTACCTGAAACAAATACCCTAATCCCAAACCATACACAAGATGTATAGAAACAGGCTCGTTTTTTGCATAAGAAAAAATCTCCTGCGCTTCGGCAAGCGGATTTTGAGGATTATGAATCAATTTACCTTTATATGAAAGGTTATAACCATTTGTCTGAACAAGCTGCGGCACGTCAGTCGGAATATATGCCTGCAATCTCAGAGCAAGTTTATGATTCTTCACCGCAAGAGCAGAAATATTCTTTTGAAAAACATTATTCATTAATAACAGCTTTTCCTCTCAATTGACCGCAAGCCGCATCAATATCAGCACCGCGTTCAAGACGCACAGTAACTTTTTTACCCGAATGCTCCATCAAATACTTAAATTGCATAATATCATTATTCGTCGATTTTTTGTATTTAGTATCATCTACAGAATTATACGGTATTAAATTAATATTACATTTCAAATCACGAAGCAGCAATGCAAGCTCTTTAGCCGCTTGAGGCGTATCATTAAATCCGTGGATTAAAATATACTCAACAGTGATTCTTCTTCCTGTTTTTTCAACATAATTAAGCAATGCTTTTTTAAGCTCATCAATCGGATACTTATTCTCAATCGGCATCAATTCCGCTCTCAGTTTATGATTAGGAGCGTGCAGAGAAATAGCCAGTGTTGACTGCAATTCAGCATCAGCAAGTTCATTAATCTTAGGAACAATACCGCTAGTAGAAATTGTAATTCTTCTTGCACCGATTTGGAAATCATCATTAAAGATTTCCAAAGCTTTTAATACGTTTTTAAGATTCAATAAAGGTTCACCCTGTCCCATAAATACTACATTTGTAACCTTCAATCCTGTATCGCGCTGTATTGTTAAAACCTGTTCAATGATTTCCGCATAAGTAAGATTTCTGATAAACCCGCGTTTTCCTGTAGCACAGAAAGAACAGTTAACAGCACAGCCCACCTGAGAACTTACGCAGGCAGTAAGATTTGCACGGTTATCAAAACGCATAAGAACCGTTTCTACACATTCTCCATCAGGATATTCGATTAAATACTTAATCGTTCCGTCAGTACTAACCTGTTTAACTTTTATTTTAGTTTCTGTTACAACCGCTTTTTGTTTAAGTTCTTCTCTAAAATCTTTAGAAAGATTGGTCATTTCATCAATAGTAGAAACCGATTTTGTATAAATCCAGTTGTGAATCTGTTTGGCACGAAACTTTGTTGCGCCAAATTCTTCCATTAATTGTTCTAATTCTTGTAATTTTAATCCCGCTAATGTTAACATCATCATCCCAGCTTATTTTTGTAAAATTCTATAATATCTGTTTTTGCCTTTAGAAGCATTGATTGTTTAGCAACTGCATTTTTCCAAGCATTAAATGCACAGGTTGAAGGCAAAAGCTTAAGCGGATTATGCGGAAAATCTTTGCAGACATCAGGTCTGTTTTCATAATCCGAACATTCATTTCCATTGATTTTTGGACAATGATAATAGAAAACCTTCTGGTCTTCCATTGTCTCTTCCAACAATTTAAAGAATTCAGGATTTGCAAGTCTTGCTTCTTCCTCTGTTTTATAAGGTACAAAAACAGAAACAAAATCTCTTGCGAACTTATCACCGCGCATAGCTCTCTGCTTAAGCTGGTCATAAGAATGCTCACTTGTAGCAAGACGACAGCAATTTCCGCATTTTGAACATTCGCATTCTGATTTTTTATCCATTATGGATTTATAATCCTGTTTCAATTTCTGTCTGTAATCACCTGCCAGAAATGTCAGAATTTGCATCTGCCAATCTCTGTAAGCACAACCAGCCGGATAATCTGTAAATACATCTTTTGTTTCAACTTTGCAATCTTTAATAATACAAGCAGCACAAGGATTTTCAGGCTTAAATTTATCTACTGCAGCACGAATCTGCTCTGCTGCAAGCATAAAAATCTGTCTATAGTTATTTTTTAAATCATCATACTGCGTCCCAATCGGAGTTGAAGGAGCTCCCGATGCATTATTAAAAAAGTTTGTCATACTACAAATAGTAGCATAAATTACCCGTTAGTACAATGAACTCTTCAGGGTAAATGTTAATATGTAGCAGAAAGGATTTTGCTATGACTGAAAAATTAGAACTATACAAATGCCACATCTGCGGAAACCTTGTTCAAGTTATCTTACCAGGTTACGGCGAACTCGTCTGCTGCGGACAACCGATGGAACATCTTATTCCGCATCAGGAAGAAAATAATGAACTGGCTGAAAAACATACTCCCGAAATCGAAATAATGGAAGGCAAACGATATGTTACTCTAAAACATCATCCAATGGAAAAAGAACACTATATTCAATTTATAGAAGTTTATAAAAAAGATAAATCATGTTTACACGTAAAATATTTCAATCCTGGTGAAAAAGCAGAATTTGATATCAACTGCCTTGATGAAGATATTGAAGCACTTGAACTTTGTAATATTCACGGATTATGGGAGAATAAAAATGATTAGTGAAGCTATTAACGAAATACTAAACGAACAAATTAATAAAGAATTCTATTCGGGCTACTTATACCTTTCAATGTCAGCATATTTAAAGGAACTTGGTCTGAACGGTTTTGCTTCATGGATGAAACATCAGGCAAGAGAAGAAGTTGAGCACGGACTTAAGATTTTCGATTACCTGATTAACTGCAACAGCTTTGTAACTCTAAAACAAATCCGCACACCCGAATTTGAATTTCAAGGAATCCTATCAATTTTTAATCATATTTATGAGCACGAAAAATGTATAACCCGTGCCATTATGACCGTTGCAAAACACGCAGAAGAAGAATGCGACAGAACAACTCTTAACTTTATTGACTGGTATATCTCGGAACAAGTCGAAGAAGAAGAAACCGTTAAAAACATAATTAAACGGCTTGAACTCTTTGGTGATGACAAAGTTGCATTATACCTTATGGACAAAGAACTTGCAGAAAGAACTGTTTAACCGCGGTATTGCAGAGCCTGAGTCAAATGTTCAGCCTTAATATTATCTGACTCAGCCAAATCAGCAATTGTACGTGCAATTTTCAATACTCTGTTATACTTTCTTCCCGAAAGTTGATATTTCTGAGCAGCCATTTTTAAAATCTGCTCAGATTTTTTATCTAACATACAATATTTTTTAATCATCTTTGCAGAAAGCTCGGAGTTTGTAAGAATCCCCTCTGACTCATAACGCTTTGCCTGAACCTTTCTTGCTCTTATTACACGTTCTCTTATTTTTGCAGAAGATTCAGCTTCTGATTTGGTATTCATTAACTCTTCTGTTGTTAATCGCGGAACTTCAATAATCAAATCAATCCTATCCAACAAAGGCCCCGAAAGCCTTGAACGATATCTCTGCACCTGAACATCCGTACAGGTACATTGTTTTTCTCTATCACCCAAATATCCGCAAGGACAAGGATTCATTGCACCGAGAAGAATAAAATTAGAAGGATATTTAATCGCGCATTTAGTTCTGGAAATTGTAACTTCACCATCTTCAAGCGGCTGCCTTAAAACCTCAAGCACCTGACGCGGGAACTCAACCATCTCGTCAAGAAAAAGAACACCTCTATGTGCCAGCGTAATTTCCCCAGGCTTAGGACTTGAACCTCCGCCAATAACTCCAGTAGCTGATGCAGTATGGTGAACAGCACGATAAGGGCGCTTTGTCATTAAAGGTTCATCAGGACTCAATAGTCCGCTAATACTATAGATTTTGGTTAACTCTAATGCTTCTTTTAATTCCAACGGAGGAAGAATTGATGCCATACACTTTGCCATCATTGTTTTTCCTGACCCTGGAGAACCCGACATAAGAATATTATGCCCGCCTGCGGCAGCAATTTCCAAAGCACGCTTAGCTTTCTGCTGCCCTTTTACATCCTTAAAATCAAAAACGTAATCATTTTCAGCCTGCTCAACAAGATATTTATTAATATCAACTACGGTTTCTTTAAGCGGAGAATCCGCAAAATGTGCAACCAAATCACCAAGATGCTTTACTCCAAATACGTGCACACCCTGAACAAGAGCAGCTTCTTTCGCATTCTTTTCAGGAACAAATACAGTTGTAATCCCTTGCTCTTTCAACCCCGCAACAAGCGGAAGTACCCCGTTAATATGTCTCAAAGAACCATCAAGGGAAAGTTCTCCAAGAAAAGCGATTTCGTTATTATCGGGAATATTTACACCTTGCTCTTTTAAGATTCCAACCGCAATCGGCAGGTCAAAATTAGTACCTTCTTTTTTAATATCCGCAGGGGCAAGATTAACAATAACTCTTCCCAAAGGAAAAGAAAAACCTGAGTTCTTAATAGCGGAACGAACTCTTTCTCTAGCTTCATTAACCGCACTGTCAGGAAGCCCTACAATACTGATATTCGGGAGCGAATTGACTATATCAACTTCCACTTCAATCTTATAAGAGTTAATGCCAATCGTTGTAGCGGTGACAGCTTTAGTTACCATAAGCTGATTATACTACAAAATCTTATAAATCCTAACCCTCAATCATTGAAGATATTTCTGCAATAATTCTTGAAATATCAGGGCCGCCGAATACAGCCTCCAAAATCAACTGAGAATTAATAATAACAGTCTCTCTGTATTCCATAGTGTCTATGTCGATAATATTAAACTCAATATAATCATCTCCGACATAAACAACTTTTCCGTATTCCGCTCCTGTTGCCCATCTCAAAAATACATATTTTTGTTCAAATACTTTCATTCTGTTAATAAGTTTCATTTATACACCTTCGACTATGTATACAATATTATTAGCTCTTTTTTCCCCAAAGTCAAATTCAATTATTCAAGACTTAAAAGATAATTTTTAAGAATCATTTGTTCATCCTGCGTTAATTGAACAAACTTCATCGCAAAGAATGTTTTTCCAAATTCGCCTTCTATATCTTCTTTGTTTCTGACAAACTTAACTTCTGCAATAAGCTTTCTGTCAGGGTAATTAATTAAAAGCTCCGCAGGAAACTCAATTGTACCGATAGCTGAAAATCTTTGATGAATTGAAGAAATTTTTTCTTCTGTCAAGAAAGAGAATCCGCCGACAGACAAATCAAATGTTTCAAAACTAATTTCAAATCCGTCATTAAATTTGAGCGAACCCGGTAAAACAACATTCTTACGGCTGCCCTGTCTTAACTGGGTAAAATTCCATGTTTTTGGAATTTCAACCTGATACATAATTTCATTAAGATTCAAATTAGTATCAAGAATTTTTACTGTAGCTTTATAAACCCCATCTGTAGTATAAACAAAAATTTCTACAGGAGATTTACGCTTAGGCTTCATAAAATTAGGTGTAACCGCACCTGCAAAATAACATTCTTTATCACCCATATAACGAAGTTTAACGTTAACTTTTTTCTTTAAACCGTTTGGCTGGGTATAAATCAAAAAGATTTTTGTAATATTTGAATCTCTTAGAATATTATTTTGCATATTTTTCTCTTTTCTAGAATGGTTTTGTTTGGTTCAATTTTGCTCGAAGTTCTCTAAAGCGTGCAATATCTTCCTGTGTTTTAGGAGTTTCTTTAAACAACGCCTGAGAAGTAGGATGAATCATCAAAATTGAATCCATGTGAATTTCTAAAAACTCATATCTTTTTGGAGGTTGATTTGAATTTTTAGCATAAATTTCTACATTAGTAACCGCTAAGAATCTGCGGTCTTTATTATTCAAAAGTTCTGTCAACTGTCTATTTTCAGCAATACTTTTAGAAACATAAACAGTTCCTTTAATATCGTTATTTTCTGTTAGAATGATTACCTCAACGGGCATTGAATCTGTATTTGGCATACGCTATCCTCTCTTAATATATCTTTAATTTTAAACTATTTTTGTTCTACTGTCAATTTCAAGGCTTCAAGCTTTTCCAAACTATCGGTTTCAAAATATATCCTTAAAAGAGGCTCAGTACCACTCGGACGGACTAAAATTTTTGTTTTATCGCCTAAACTTAGCTTTACACCGTCTTTTAAATCTATGCCGGTTACATCGTATTCACCAACTTTTTTCAAACCTTTAAAATGTTCCAAAATTGGTTTAACATCTTCCGTTTTTAAATCGATTCTATCAGTATAGAATTTACACCCTGCAAGCTCATAAATTTCATCTTGAAGCTCAATCAGAGTTTTACCGGTGACCGCCATAACTTCCATAATAAGAAGATTCGCGATAAGACCGTCTTTTTCGGGAATATGCCCTGAAATACTCAGCCCGCCGGATTCTTCACCGCCAATTATAACTTTATTCTGGCGCATAGCTTCTCCGACATGTTTAAATCCAACTGCGGTCTCAATAACATCAACACCGAGTTTTTTTGCAACATTATCAATCAGAAGACTTGAACCTACTGTTTTAACAACAGCACCCTCAACACCTTTTGACTGCAAGTATTTTAGAAGAATTGCTATTATTTCGTTTGGAGAAACATACTCCCCGTTTTCATTAATCACGCCAAATCTGTCTGCATCACCGTCATTTGCAAGCCCGATTGAGTTTGAATTATTTTTAACCTTCTCAATTAAATCTTTTAAATACTTTGGCTTAGGATCAGGCATACCACCGCCAAAATTAACATCATGCTCCATGTGTAAACTCTCAAAAGGAATATTGTTATCTTTCAAAATATAATCAAAATACCCGATAGAAGCAGAATAAAGCCCGTCAAAAATAATATTTAAACCTTTGATTTTATCAAAATCAACAAGAGTTTTTAAATGCTCATAATAGTCAGGCATAAAGTCAACTTTTTCTAAACTTCCGCTTTCACCAAAACCATATTCCAAATCAAGATTAGCAACAATTTTATCCGTAATCTCAGATGTAGCAGGCCCCGCATAATCAGGAATAAATTTCATCCCCAAATACTCAGGCGGATTGTGAGAAGCCGTAAACATAATTGCACACGCATTCAAGTGTTTAGCATTATATGCAAGAACAGGAGTCGGAACTACTCGATTTGATAATTTTACTCTAAACCCTTTTTGATAAAGAAGATTAGCAGTTAATTGGGCATACTCATCAGCCATTCTGCGCGGGTCATAACCAATAATAATAAGTTTATCAAACCCAAATGTTTCAGCAACATACTTCCCAATAGCAAGCGTAACTCTTTCAACATTTTCCGCATTAAACTCTTTATCTAAAATCGCTCTCCAACCGTCTGTTCCAAATTTAATCATTTATCCTCCCTAAAAAAAGCGAGTTAATTAACTCGCTTTTAAAACCTATTTACTAATAACCCTTACACCCATAGGGTCAATTGCGTACGTCGCACCTGTTTCCTTGAGCTCAAAGTTAATAGGAATATTGGCAGATTTTGAACAAGCTTGAACCGTCCATACTTCCTGCCATTTATTATCAACTTTTGCCTTAGATACCTGAGTATCAGTAATTGAAAAATGCTGACAATCAGGAGCCGCAATTCTATGTCCAAACATATAAACAGTGAACAGAGAATCCTGTTGTAATTTTGTATCAGCAATTGATTTACCAGGCAATGGTAAATTTGTATCATAGCTGTAAGCAAAAGCTGCAGTTGCCATACTCATAAGCATTAAAGCTAAACATATTCCTTTTTTCATAACATACCCTTCCTTTTTAAGCTTATTATAGCACAAGCATCTATTGCTTATCAAACATTTGTTTAATACCATCAACAGAACTTAATATTCCTGTTGCTTCATAAGGCATGTAAACAACTTTGTTATCCTGACCGCTTGTAATATCCTTCATTGTTTCAAGATACTTCATAGCAATTAGGTATTTATCAGGCTGTCCTTTATCAGCTAAAGCAGAAATAATTCTTTGAATAGCTTCTTTTTCACCGTCAGCTTCCAGAATTCTTGCCTGTGCAACACCTTCAGCGCGTAAAATGTTAGCCTGTTTATCCCCCTCAGCTCTGTTAATAGCAGCTTCTTTTTCACCTTCTGCCTTAAGAACAGCTGATTTTTTCAAGCCTTCTGCTTCTAAAATTGCAGCACGTCTGTCACGTTCCGCTTTCATCTGTTTTTCCATCGCAGATTGAATATCATGAGGAGGAATAATATCCTGCAATTCAACTCTGTTAACCTTTACACCCCATTTATTTGTAGCATCGTCCAAAATTGCTCTTAATTCATGGTTAATCTTGTCGCGAGAGACCAATGATTCATCCAAATCAAGCTGACCAACAAGGTTTCTTAAGTTTGTTTGAGTAAGTTTCTCAATAGCTTCAGGAAGATTTTGAATTTCATACACTGCTGATTTAGGGTCAACAATCTGAAAATACAATAACGCGTTAATACTAATAGAAACATTATCTTTAGTAATTACATTCTGACGAGGGAAGTCATAAACAGCTTCTCTTAAGTCAATCTTAGTTTTCTTCTGAATAAGCGAATAAGTAGAACCGTCAAAACCTTTTTGAACAGTTTTCCAATCAATCGCACGAGGAGCTTCAATAACAGGAATAATAAAGTTAAACCCTGATTGAAGGACTCTGTCAAATTTACCTAATCTTTCAACAATTACAACTTCTGCCTGTTGAACAATAATAACCCCTTTGAAAACAAAAATAATTGCCAAAGCAATTAGAAAAATAAAAAATGTAAACATCCTAACCCTTCTCCTCTACATACATAATAATACTTTCGTTTCTTACGATTTTTACCTCGGTATCTTTAGCAATAAAAGAACCATGTTCGCTTCTTGCATCCCATCGTTCACCATAAATAGAAATAACACCGCTTGATTCTGTAATATCTTCTTCTGCTTTTGCTATTTTACCGATATATTTGTTTTCAAGCCCTGTTTCTTTACTCTTACAAAATCGTTTTACAAGAATAGGTCTTAAAAAAATAAAACTAACAAATGAGAATACAAAAAATGCAATAACCAATGTATAAGGATTTTTTGTAAAAACAGAAATTACAGCAGTAATAAACGCTGCTAATGAAAAATTCATAAAGAACATGCTAGGCGTAAACATTTCTAAAATAAGAAATGCGATCCCAACTATCCCTAATAATTCCCACAAATGCATAAAACTCTCCTTGTATCTCCCCCCCTCCCCTTTTGGGAGAGGGCTTGGATGAGGGGTTACTCACCAATTAACGCATTAATATCTGCAACCATTTGGTCAGGGTCAAAACCATGAACCTTTGCACCTGCTTCAAGGTTTTCAAATCTTGCAGCTGCACAACCTAAGCAGCCCATACCGTATTTTTGAAAAACTTCAACAGCTTCAGGATGCTGCTGCACAATATCCAAAATTCCCATATCTTTAGTAACTTTTGCCATAATTTTAAATCCCCCTTGACTTCTACATATAATTCCTTAAACAGATTATATCACACAAACGAAAGGTTTTAAACATGCATTACATCAAAAATTTCTTTAACCATGACAACTTAATCATAGGCTTAAGCGGACTAAGGAAAAAGGAAGAATATGTAAAAATAACAATCCCCGAAAGTTACAAAAAAACATTTGTGCAAAATACTGAACAAAATTATTTACTTATTTAAGCCAAACAATCGTTCAAAAAATGTTCTCTTTTTCGGCTGCTCATTAGTCTCAGGATTTGGAGATTTTAATTGTTTGTTAAACTCATCAACCTGTGCCAGTAATTTATCACATTTTGCTTGATTCTCCAACATAGCTTGATTTTCAACATCAATTTTTGCAAGAAAATTTTTATAATTAAAGTTTGCTAACCCATCAATAACTGCCTGTTTTGTACAATCTCCAACCAATTTATGCCATTCGTCTTTCATTTGCACCATAACCATTGGAATCGGCTTTATATAGTTACAAATAGTTAAATCTTGGCCTCTTTCAGCTAAATACTTAGCAAAATCCTTTATCGACTGACTATTAACAACAACTTCCAGAACATCCGCATCCCATTCCGAAGGGTTGTGTATTTTCAATTTTTGAAAATTTGCATTACATAAATTATTATCAGTAGTGATTGGTTGGATACGCATATAATTTTCTCCTTAATAAAATAATTCTAACATAAAAAGAGCTAAGCAATAGCTTAGCTCTTTCCGTAATTGTTATTTACTAATGTTATTATTCCATAATTTTGTCAACAACACCAGCACCAACTGTTCTACCACCTTCACGGATAGCGAATCTCATACCTTCTTCGATAGCTACTGGGTTGATAAGTTCAACTTCCATAACTACGTTATCACCAGGCATTACCATTTCGCCTTCGAATTTGATTGAACCAGTAACGTCAGTTGTTCTGATATAGAATTGTGGTCTGTATCCAGGGAAGAATGGAGTGTGACGTCCACCTTCGTCTTTTGTTAGAACGTAAACGTTAGCAGTGAATTTTGTGTGTGGGTGGATTGAACCAGGTTTACAAAGAACTTGACCTCTTTGAATTTCAGTTTTATCAACACCACGTAACAAAGCACCAACGTTGTCACCAGCTTGACCTTGGTCAAGTGATTTTCTGAACATTTCAACACCTGTTACAGTTGTTTTCTTAGTTTCGCCTAAACCAACTAATTCAACTTCGTCACCAACTTTAACAATACCACGTTCTACTCTACCAGTAGCAACTGTACCACGACCTGTGATAGAGAATACGTCTTCAACCGGCATCAAGAATGGTTTGTCTAAGTCACGTTCTGGAGTTGGGAAGTAAGAATCGATAGCATCCATCAATTCCCAAATTTTGTCAACCCATTTGTCATCGCCACGACCAACATTTGGATTAGCTTGAACAGCTTCTAAAGCTTTAAGAGCTGAACCGTGGATGAATGGAATAGCGTCTCCGTCGAATTCGTATGAAGAAAGAAGTTCTCTAACTTCCATTTCAACTAATTCTAATAATTCTGGATCGTCAACCATATCGCATTTGTTTAAGAATACAACTAGGTTAGGAACACCAACTTGTCTTGCAAGTAGGATGTGTTCACGAGTCTGAGGCATTGCACCGTCTGTAGCAGCAACTACAAGAATAGCACCGTCCATCTGAGCAGCACCAGTGATCATGTTTTTAACATAGTCAGCGTGGCCTGGGCAGTCAACGTGTGCATAGTGTCTAGCATCTGTTTCGTATTCTACGTGAGCAGTAGAGATGGTTATACCTCTTGCTTTTTCTTCTGGAGCAGCATCGATTTCATCGAATTTTTTTGCTTGTGCTTTACCAGCAGCTGCCATACAACCTGTGATTGCAGCAGTTAATGTTGTTTTACCGTGGTCAACGTGGCCTACTGTACCTACGTTAACGTGCGGCTTCGTACGTTCATACTTTTCACGTGCCATGAGATTAATCTCCTTCTTTGATTAAATATACTACGTTAACTTACTATACTAAGTTCTATAATCTATTGTAGTATCTCAAAAAATATTGTCAATCCTAACCATGTTTTGAATAAACATGCGAATAAAAATAAACTAGCCACTTATGCGATAGCTAAAACCCTTTTCTTCAAGTTAAATATAAGTATTAAATCTTTTTCATACTTCCAGCTATTCTTAATTCCAACAGGGCGCATGTCGCCCTATTTTTTTTTACAACAAGGGTCGGACGACAATTGCATTACTACAAGTCGGGCATACTACTACTGGTCGTCCTCTGCTGACTTTGCGACAAGTTGGTTCACGTTGGTTGGTGTTAGATGTCTTGTATCATTTCGTCAACTGTTTTGTCAAATATATTAGCAAACTTTATTGCATTTACAAGCGAAATATCATGCTTTGCATTTTCTACATTGCTAATATATGGTTTGCTGAATCCCGTAACCTCCACTACATCATCCTGCGACATTTTTGCTTTGTTCCTGTAGTGTTTAAGATTAATTCCAAAATTTTCTAATATTTTATGTTCGTCCATAGTTTAATTTTATACTCTTGACAATAACATATCGATAAACTACAATATATTTTGTTAATTTCAAATTTATCAAAGGAGGAAATTTTTATGAGAAAAGAAAAAGATTTAGAAAATTATTTAGACAAAATAACTCAAAATGAGATTCAACAACTAAGAAAAACGAAAGAAATTGATAATTATTTGTTTAATAACTTAGAGAAAATATTTAAAAAGCTTGCATTCCCGTATTTTAGATTTGAAATAATGCATCGATGCGTAACAGATATTAAAAACAACCACGATAAATATCCTCAAATTGATATAAATAGAATTAACATAATACACGCAAAACTGGAAAACATTTGCATTTATCTGAATATTGCACTAGATGAATATAATAACATGCTTTCTTATATTGAAAAATGCAAATAAAAAAGGTGCGCCAATTGACGCACCTTTTTATTATATCTCCAACAATTACTTGTTAGCACCTGATTTTTCGATGATTTCTTTTTCTACGTTAGCAGGAACTTGTTCGTATTTTTGGAATTCCATAGAGAATGTACCACGACCTTGAGTATTTGATCTCAAGTCAGTTGCATAACCGAACATGTTAGCAAGTGGAACAATAGCTCTAACGATTACGTTACCTGTGTTTCCTTGAGGTTCTTGACCTTCAACTCTACCACGTCTTCTTGAAATATCACCAATAATTGTACCTGTGAATTCATCAGGAATTTCGATTTCAACCTTCATCATAGGTTCAAGGATACAAGGTTGTGCTTTTCTTGTACCTTCTTTGATTGCCATAGAACCTGCAATCTTGAACGCCATTTCAGAAGAGTCAACTTCGTGGTAAGAACCGTCATAAAGTTCAACTTTAACGTCGATCATAGGGAATCCTGCTAAGATACCGCCTTCAAGAGCTTCTTCCATACCTTTTCTTGCAGGCTCGATGTATTCCTTAGGAATAGCACCACCAACGATTTTGTTTTCGAATACGAAACCTGCATTTTCTTCAGCAGGAGAGATTCTAATTTTAACGTGACCGTATTGACCTTTACCACCTGATTGACGAGCGAATTTAGAATCTTGATCAGCATTACCGCGGATTGTTTCTCTGTAAGCAACTTGTGGTTTACCGATGTTAGCTTCTACTTTGAATTCTCTTAACATACGGTCAACAATGATGTCTAAGTGAAGTTCACCCATACCTGAAATAATTGTTTGACCTGTTTCTGTATCAGATTTAACTCTGAAAGATGGATCTTCTTCAGCAAGTTTTTGAAGAGCAATACCCATTTTATCCTGGTCAGCTTTTGTTTTTGGTTCAATAGCAACAGAGATAACCGGTTCTGGGAAGCTCATTCTTTCTAAGATAATAGGAGCTTTTTCATCACACAATGTATCACCTGTAGTTGTATCTTTCAAACCAACTGCTGCACAGATGTCGCCTGCGTAAACTTCTGATTCTTCAAGACGTTGGTCAGCATACATACGAACCAATCTTGAAATACGTTCTTTTTTACCGTTTGTTGAGTTAAGAACATAAGAACCTGAAGTAATAACACCAGAGTAAACTCTTAAGAATGTTAAACGACCTACGAATGGGTCTGTCATAACCTTGAATGACAAAGCTGAGAATGGTTCAGAGTCAGAAGAATGTCTTTCAGTTTTAGTACCGTCTTCCAATTCACCTTCAATAGCTTTAACATCAACAGGTGATGGCATATAATCAACAACATTGTTAAGAAGCAATTGAACACCTTTGTTCTTGAACGCTGTACCGCAGCATACAGGAACGATTTTGTTGTCACAAACTGCTTTTCTTAAACCGGCTTTTAATTCATCAATAGTGATTGAATCAGGATCTTCGAAGAATTTTTCCATCAAAGCATCATCTTCAGAAGCAATAGCTTCAACCATTGCATCGTGGTATTCTTTTGCTTTTTCTGCTAATTCAGCAGGAATATCTTCTTCTCTGATATCTGTACCTAAATCGTTAGTGTAGATTTCAGCTTTCATAGTCATCAAGTCAACAAGACCTGTGAATTGATCTTCTGCACCGATAGGTAATTGGATAGGAACAGCATTAGCACCTAATCTTGTTTTGATTTGGTCTACTACACGGTAGAAATCAGCACCTGTTCTGTCCATTTTGTTAACGAATACCATACGAGGAACTTCGTATCTGTTAGCTTGTCTCCAAACTGTTTCTGATTGTGATTGAACACCGCCAACTGCACAGAATACAGCAACAACACCGTCTAATACACGAAGTGAACGCTCTACTTCGATTGTGAAGTCAACGTGACCAGGTGTGTCGATAATGTTGATTTGGTGACCTTTCCATTCAGCTGTTACTGCTGCTGATTGGATTGTGATACCACGTTCTTTTTCTTGTTCCATAAAGTCGGTTA